>JBOICL010000428.1:0-6736 GCA_050740055.1 Stenotrophobium sp. | reverse complement strand
AACACGCTGGCTTGCATCAAGGGGCTCGACGAGTTGCCGTCCGGGGACGTGAGCGTGTATCCGCTGCCGCACATGCCGGTGGTCAAGGACCTGGTGCCCGACCTCACGCATTTCTACGCGCAGTACGCATCGATCAAGCCATGGTTGCAGACCCAGAGTGCGCCGGGTGCGCGCGAGCGCCTGCAGTCGCCCGAGGATCGCAAGAAACTGGATGGCCTGTACGAGTGCATTCTGTGCGCGTGCTGCACCACTGCCTGTCCGAGTTACTGGTGGAATCCTGACCGTTTTCTCGGACCTGCGGTGCTGCTGCAGGCGTATCGCTGGATCGTCGATTCGCGCGACGAGGCCACTGGCGAACGCCTGGATGCGCTGGAAGACCCGTTCAAGCTGTATCGCTGCCACACCATCATGAATTGCACCAAGACCTGTCCGAAGGGACTCAATCCCGCCAAGGCGATCGCGGAAATCAAGAAGATGATGGTTGAACGCACGGTCTGACCTGGTGCTGTACAGACTGTTCAACGGGGGCGGCGCTGCCGCCCTTGTCATTGGTGGAATTGATCGTGGATAAAGCGCGCATACGCTGGCACTGCCGTCGCGGCATGAAGGAACTCGACGTGCTGCTGGAGCGTTATCTCGCCAAGTTCTACGACACCGCACCCGAGATTGAGCGGCAGGCTTTTATCGAGCTTCTGGATCAGGAAGACCCTCAGATCTGGTCGTGGATCATGGGATACGAAGAATTGCCCGTAGGTGAAACCGGCCGTGTCATCGAACAGCTTCGCCGCCACCATTGATCTGCAGCCGCGCCCGTCGATGCGGGCGTTCCGGTGGCTGTTCTGGCTGCATGTCACGCCGCTGGCGCTGATTCCTTTTGCGATGCAACCGGGACCGATGATGTGGGTGCTGCTGGGGCTCATCGCGCTGTCCTGGATGGGACTGCGCCGCCATCCAGCGCTGGGTTTTGGCCCGAAGGCGATCACACACCTGATCTGGCACGCGGAGGGCGGCTGGATGCTGCATGACGGCGCGGGCCGTCACAGCGAGGCGGAACTGCTCGGTAACAGTTACGTCCATCCGAAACTGCTGGTACTCAATTTCCGGCTCAAGAGTGGCCGCAGGCGCACACGCCTGCTGCTGGGCGATGAACTGGACGCCGACTTGCTGCGCCGCCTGCGTGCGCGGCTAGCGGTGGAAAAGGTCAAGGGCGCGCCGGGCAAAGCCGGCTGAAATTTTTAACTGCGGCCTTCGAGAATGGTCGGTCTGGCATCGGCCAAAGTCTGCGGGTAGTCGAGCGTGTAATGCAGCCCGCGCGATTCCCTGCGCGCCAGCGCCGAGCGCACGATGAGGTCGGCGACGGTCACGAGATTGCGCAATTCGATGAGATCGGCGCTGATCTTGTAGTTGCCGTAATAATCCTGGATCTCGCGCTTGAGCAAATCCACGCGATGCTGTGCGCGTTCGAGGCGCTTGTTGGTGCGCACGATGCCGACGTAGTCCCACATGAAACGGCGCAGTTCCAGCCAGTTGTGCGACACCACCACGTCCTCGTCGGAGTCGGTTACGCGGCTTTCGTCCCAGGGCTGCGGCGTGCCTGGCGCGGGCAGGGCGGGCAGTTGCGCGTGCAGATCCTGTGCTGCGGCATCTGCGAAGGCGAGGCATTCCAGCAGCGAGTTGCTGGCCAGGCGGTTGGCGCCATGCAGGCCGGTGCAGGCGACTTCGCCGATGGCGTAGAGGCCATCCACATCCGTGCGCGCACGCAGATCGGTGAGCACGCCGCCACAGGTGAAATGCGCGGACGGCACCACCGGGATCGGCTCGCGCGTGATGTCCAGGCCCAGTTCCAGGCAATGCGCGTGTATCGACGGGAAGTGCGTTCTGATGAACTCCGCGGGCTTGAGCGTGATGTCCAGCAGCACATAGGCGATGCCCAAGCGCTTCATCTCGTGATCGATGGCGCGGGCGACGATGTCGCGCGGCGCGAGTTCCGCGCGCGCGTCGAAGCGTGGCATGAAGCGCTCGCCGCTGCCTGGCAGCTTCAGCACGGCGCCTTCGCCGCGCAGCGCCTCACTGATCAGGAAGGAGCGTGCATCCTTGTGATACAGGCAGGTCGGGTGGAACTGCATGAATTCCATGTTCGCGACGCGGCAGCCCGCACGCCAGGCCATGGCGATGCCGTCGCCGGAGGCGCCGAGCGGGTTACTGGAATACAGATAGACCTGGTTGGCGCCGCCCGTGCACAGCGCGACCGACTTGGCGGCAAGGGCCGCGACCTTTCCACTGAGAACGTCCAGCAGATAGGCGCCGCGCACACGGTTGGCGGCGCGATCCACGATCAGATCGACCGCGACGCAGTGCTCGCGCACGCGGATGTTCGGGTGCGCCGCAGCCAGCGAGGCGAGGGTGGTTTCAACCGCGTGGCCGGTGGCGTCGGCGGCGTGGACCACGCGGCGATGACTGTGGCCGCCTTCGCGGGTCAAGTGCAGATTGCTGAGGAGGCTGTCCTCGTCGTGCGTGAATTGCACGCCCTGTTCGACCAGCCAGCGGATGCACTCCGGGCCGCGCTCGACGGTGAAGCGCACGGCGCGTTCGTCGCAGAGTCCGCCGCCCGCGACGAGAGTGTCGCGTACATGGCTTTCGAGCGAGTCGTTCGCGTCGAGCACTGCCGAGATGCCGCCCTGCGCCCACAGCGTGCTGCCGCTGGACAGCGAGCTTTTCGAGACCACGGTTACGTCATGGCCCCGCTGTGCGAGTCGCAGGGCGAGGGAGAGACCGGCAGCGCCGCTGCCGATAATCAGCACTTCAGTGTCGCTCATGGGGACGGGGCTGTTAAAATGCGCGCTGGAAATTTTCTGGTCAGACCGGCATTGACTGTTGCTGCCGCAGCCTGCGAACCGTTTTAATGAGAAGGGAGTTTAGCCGTTTTGGGATGGCCTTGGCCGTCCGTGCGGCTTCAGAATGAGCGAAGAACAATCCGACGAACAGCTGGTGCTGCGTGCGCAGAAGGGCGACAAGCGCGCGTTCGAGCTATTGGTGCGTCAAAAATATCGAGTCCAGTACAAGATCATCCAGCATTCGTTTGGGGATGACATGGATGGTCCGGCGTGAGCGAAGAACAATCCGACGAACAGCTGGTGCTGCGCGCGCAGAAGGGTGACAAGCGCGCGTTCGAACTGCTGGTGCGTAAATACCAGTACAAGATTATTCAGCTGGTTTCCCGGCTGGTGGGTGATGCCGACTCCCAGGATGTCGCCCAGGAAACCTTCATCAAGGCCTACCGCGCGCTCAACGGCTTCAAGGGCAACAGCGCGTTCTACACCTGGCTCTACCGCATCGGCATCAATACCGCCAAGAACCACTTGGTGGCGCGCAACCGCCGCCCGTCCAACCAGGATATCGACGTCCAGGACGCCGAGCAGTACGGGCATACCGAACAGCTCAGCGACATGGACACGCCGGAAGCGCAGTTGCTGACCGAGGAGATCAAGACCAAGGTCGCGGAAACCATCGCCGCACTGCCGCCGGATTTGCGCCAGGCGATCACCCTGCGCGAGCTGGAAGGGCTCAGCTACGAGGAAATCGCGGAGGTGATGGATTGCCCCATAGGCACGGTGAGGTCGCGCATTTTCCGCGCCCGCGAGGCGATCGACGTAGTCGTCCAGCCCCTGATCAACTGATATGAGTTCTCATCTGTATATTTTCGTTGCGGCGTCCGGAACTTTCCATGTTCCCGGCTGTTTACCTGTTATGCGTTGTTGAGGTGTCCCATGTCTCACGAATCCCTTTCCGCGCTTCTGGACGGTGAATGTAGTGCCGGGGAACTCGACCGGCTGCTTGAGGAGATGGCGTCCTCGCCGGCGCTGAAGCAGCAATGGAGCCGCTTGTGCCTGACGCGCGAAGCGCTGGCGGACACGCGCGTGCGCAGGAGCCAGCCCTGCCTTTGCAGCGCTGTTATGGCGCACTTGGACTCCGTGCCGGAAGCCGTTGTGAACCCCAAGGTGGTCGAACTTTCGCTCCGCCACGCGCCGCGCCGTTGGCACTCGCTGGCGGGCCTGGCCGCCGCCGCATCCGTGGCCGCGGTCGCTCTGCTGGTGTCGTTCAACGCCAGCACGCCCGTGACCGGGCAGAACGAGACCCCCGCGGCCGTGGCCGTGAACAGCGCCACGAATCCCAGCCGGGCCTCGCCCGATTTCACCCGCACGGTGGCCTTGAAGGACGACGGCGAGCAGCACTGGGTCAGCGCCGGCGACGATCTCGACAATTACCTGATGGAGCACAGCAGCAGCGTCGCGGGAGAGGGCATGGGCATGGGCGGCACCCTGCGCTACGCGCGCTTCGCGGCACACAGCGCGGCCTACCATCCAGAGGGCGAACCCTGATGCGCCTGCCTGTTTTCGCCGGCGCGTTCGCGCTGGCGGTCGCACCGGCCGTATTCGCCGATGAGCCGGCCGACTGGCTGGTAAAGATGAGCGACGCCGCGCATGCCGCGACCTACCAAGGCATCGTCGTGTATCGCGGCGATCACATGCTGGACACTTTCCGCGTCACCCATCGCGCCATTAACGGTGCGGAGACGGAGCGCGTGCAGTCGCTCAACGGCGAGATGCGCGACATCCTCAAGATCGGCAACAAGCTGATCTGCCTGCTGCCCAGGGACCGGCGCGTGGCGGTCAATCCGCCCACGCCAAAAGCGCTGTTCCCCAGCCTGACTGTGGAGCGCCTGAAGCAGATCGCGCAGATTTACAGCTTGGATAGCATCGGCAACGAGCGCGTCGCCGGCCGCATCTGCCGCGGCATCGCCATCACTCCGCGAGACGAATACCGCTACGGCTACGAGATCTGGGCGGACGGGCAGAACGCGGTGCCGCTCAAGGTCAACCTGGTCGGCCGCGACGGCTCCACCCTGGAACAGATGATGTTCACCGAGGTGGACTTCCCCGCCGGCATACCGGACAGCGCCTTCCAGTTGCCGCCGGAAGACAGCCATTACAAACGCATCACGCGCGACCTGCCCCCGGCCAATGCCGTGCCCTCGGTGGCCGCCGTGGCGCCGGCGCCGGACAACAACAGCGTGGAGTGGACGCTCGCACACCTGCCGCCCGGCTTCCAGGTGGTCATGCGCAGCGTCCACGAGCTGCCCGATAACGGCGGCACGGTCGAGCACCTGCTGGTGTCCGACGGACTCTCCGCAGTGTCGGTGTTCACGGCGCAGCGGCCGGCGACGGCCAAGCCGCTCAACGGCATGTCGCAGATCGGCGCGGTGCATGCCTATGGCCGCATGATCGGCACCTACCACGTCACCGTGGTCGGCGAGGCGCCTTCGGAGACGGTGAAAATGATTGGCGACGGACTCACGCAGGCCAATCCCGTGGAGGCCGTCGCGGCCGACGCGGCCGCCACGCCGCCGGTGCAGGCCGTGGCCGACCGACCGGGAGTTGCCAAACCCGCCCCCTGACCGGCGAGCGCAGCCGTTCAGGGGCTACACAACCCACCCGCTCTCTGCATAAAGTCACTTCTGACTGTTATTAAAAATTGTATTAATTTAATATAATTAAATATATTAAAACATAACTTGCTGCTTCGACAGGGAGAGCGGGTGATGTGGCAACGCTGCGCGGTTTGAATTTCCCGCCTGTTTGCTTTGAAATCCACCGGTCATGTCATTTGCGCGCCCGTCCGCGCGTTTTGGGAGTTCAGCCGCATGCCGCAAACACGATGCAAGCCCTGGTGAAAACTCCGGTGCAAACCCTGCCCCTTTCGTGGCGCCTGGCCGCGGTGGCCCTGCTGCTCTCGCTGGGCGCCTGCGACCGCGCGCCGCAGGTGTCGGCGCGGCCGGATTTCGCCGATCTGGTCGAGGCGGTCAATCCCTCCGTGGTCAACATCAGCGCCGTCACCGCCGCGCCGCCCGCGCCGCAGCAGGCCGCGTCGGGCACCAAGCCGGGCGACGGCAGTGACCAGTTGCCGGACTGGTTCAAGAAATATCTCGATAATGGTGGGGGTCAGGGCGGCGCCCAGGACGGCGACCAAGATGGCTCGCAGGACGACGGCTCGGCCGATCAGCAGTCGCTAGGTTCCGGCTTCGTGCTGTGGAGCGACGGCTACATCCTCACCAACTACCACGTGGTCAAGGACGCCAGCGAAGTAGTGGTGCGCCTGCTCGACCGCCGTCAGTTCACGGCCAAGGTGGTGGGCTCCGACGAGCCCAGCGACCTTGCGCTGCTCAAGATCGACGCGACCGGCCTGCCGGCGGTGAAGCTGGGCAATTCCAGCAAGCTGCGCCCCGGCCAGTGGGTGCTGGCGATCGGCTCGCCGTTCGGCTTCGACTACTCGGTGACGGCGGGCATCGTCTCGGCCAAGGGCCGCGCGCTGCAGACCGAGCAGTACGTGCCGTTCATCCAGACCGATGTTGCAATCAATCCGGGCAATTCCGGCGGCCCGCTGTTCAACCTCAACGGCGAGGTGGTCGGCGTCAACTCGCAGATCTATTCGCAGTCCGGCGGCTATCAGGGGCTGTCGTTCGCGATCCCCATCGATGTTGCCGCCAAGGTCGCCAAGCAACTCAAGACGCGCGGCAAGGTCACGCGCGGCTGGCTCGGCGTGGTGGTGCAAGAGGTTGACCGCGAGACCGCGCAGAAGCTGGGCCTGGACAAGCCCGAAGGCGCCATGATCGCGCGCGTGATCGCCGGCAGCCCCGGTGCGCAGGCGGGACTCAGAACCGGCGATGTCATCCTCAGCT
>JBOICL010000427.1:0-1796 GCA_050740055.1 Stenotrophobium sp. | reverse complement strand
GATTTATTATAATAAATTAGTGAAAATAAAGAAAATATAATAAAACATACTTAAAACGAAATGCAGAAGAGCGGGTGCCGACACGGTGCTAGCCAGTAAGTCAATGTGAATTTTGGAAAATATTTTTTTCTGACGCGCAACCCCATTTTGTATTGGGGTATAGTCAGTACGGGATGTGAAAACTGGCACGCGAAATACTTCGCGGTTAGGGGGAAATTCATGCGATTACTTACGCTGCGAATTCAGCGCATCGTTTTTTTTACGGCCGTCGCTCATTGCGGCCTTGCCTGGACTGCCCCGGCAGCTCCGACGCCGGGGCAGGTTGAAGGCACACTCAAGAACACACCGGTGCTGCAAGCGCCGCCGCCGCCTCCGATCACTCGCCCTCAGCAGCAGCAAGCGCCTGCGCCCACCACAGAAAACAAGATCGTGGTCCGCCGGTTCGAGTTTTTCGGCAACACCGTCTACGACAGCGCCACGCTTTCAGAGCTGGTCACCTCCTACCTCAACCGGCCGCTGTCGCTGAAGGACATCTACGCTGCCGCCGACGTCGTCACCCGCTATTACATCAAGCACGGATATACGCTCGCGTCGGTCAACCTTCCGCCGCAAAAGGTCACCGAAGGCGTCGTCAGGCTTGCGGTTATCGAGGGCCACATCGATCTGATTTTCATCGAAGGCAACAAGTCCTATAAGACTGCTCACATCCAGCAAGTCCTCGGTGATGTGAAAAGCGGTGGCCTCTATCGGGGTGACGCGCTTTACGACGGCGTGCACCGGCTGAATGAACTTCCCGGCCTCCAGGCCAAGGCGGTCATTGAACCCGGAGATGAAGAAGGCACCAGCAACATCTTCATCAAGACCACAGAACACCGCATCGAAGGCAGCGTGACCGAAGACAATTACGGCCGCACGGATGTTGGCGAGTTCCGGACATCTGCTTTTGCGCAGCTCAACAACCCGCTCGGCCTTGACGACCGGCTTCAGCTGCTCGGCCTGCGCGCTCAAGGGGGCCTGCTGTCTTACTACCATGTTGGTTACAGCGCGGCGGTCAATGCCGACAAGACCCGCCTGAACCTGTCCTATGGGCACGCCAATTTCAGAACGGATGCCTTGCCGGTAAACGGCAAAAATGACAGCGGAGAAGCGAATATAGAGCAGACGCTGTTTGATACACATCAAAGCAAAGCGACGGTGTTCGCGGGCGCAATCAGAACCGTCGCCAATTCCACTATCAGCGGATTACCTCTGAGTGACACGCTGATCACAGTTTTCGAAGTCGGCGGCACCTATTATCGCGCTTACGACAACCAGGCCGTAACGCAGGTGATGGCCAACATTCATACGAACTTCCAGAAACAGGATCAGGCGGCGCTCTCGTCGGGCCTGACGGTTCACGGCAATGAGCTGTTCCGCCTTGAGGTCGATGCACAGCAGCTCCTGCCGATCTACGGCCGTCTCAGCGTGCTGGGCCATATCGATGCGGTCTACTCGCCCGATGCGCTGGTCGATACCGAAAAATTTACCCTTGGCGGCCCGCAAAGCGTGCGCGGCTACCAGCCTTCGCAGGCCCTCGGCGATCGCGGTTATCTGGCATCCATCAGCTTGATCCAGCCCTTCGGCATCGGCCCCATCAACTTCAACGGCCGCGTTTTCACAGACTGGGGCAGCGTCTCGAACATCGCCCCTCTCGGCGGCGGCAGCGCATCCATCGGCAGCGCGGGCATCGGCCTCGACGCGCAGTACCGGGCCTTGAGCGCGAAAGTCGATTGGTCGATCCCGTTCGACGATCACGG
>JBOICL010000426.1:0-4662 GCA_050740055.1 Stenotrophobium sp. | reverse complement strand
GGCATCCGCATCATCAAGGGCAAGTTCGGCCCCTACATCACCGACGGCTCGCGCAAGGCACGCATCCCCAGGGGCAAGGACGCCGAGCGCCTCAGCGTTTTCGAGTGCGAGGCGTATCTCGCCGAAGCTGAAGCGGCGAAGAAACCGGTGAAAAAATCCGCGGCAAAAAAATACAAGGCTGCGGTGGCCGATACGGACAAGGCCAAGCCTGCGCAAAAGACTGCCGTGAAAAAAACCGCAGTCAAGAAAGCAGCGGTCAAGAAAACCGCTGCGAAGAAAATACCTGCCAGCCGTGCCAAGAAAGCCGGGGCCAGATAAATCCGCGATGCAGGCGCCGGCGCGCATGATGCTCCACGGACTTGATACTTCATGACCGACTCCCTGCACATCCGCATGGCCTGCCACGCGCTCAGCGCGGGCGGCGTCATCGCCTATCCCACCGAAGCGGTCTGGGGTCTGGGCTGCGATCCGCTGAACCGGCATGCGGGCGAGCGCCTGCTGCATCTCAAACAGCGCGACTGGCGCAAGGGTCTGATTCTGATCGCGGCGGACTTTTCGCAGCTGCGACCGTTCATCGCCGATCTTCCGCTGAACGACCTGCAACCCGCGCTGACCACCTGGCCCGGCCCGGCCACCTGGCTGGTGCCCGCCGCCGAAACCGTGCCGGAATGGGTGCGCGGAGAGCACGACAAAATCGCGGTGCGCGTCACCGCGCATCCGCTCGCCGCCGCGCTGTGCCAAGCCTTTGGCGGTGCCATCGTTTCCACCAGCGCCAACCGTGCCGGCGAGCCGCCTGCGTTGACCGCGACGCAGGTTCGCCTGCGCTTTGGCGCCGCGCTGGACACCGTGCTGATGGGCCGGCTCGGTGGCCTCGCCAAGCCGACCCCCATCCGCGACCTGTACAGCGGCAAGCTGCTGCGGCCATGAACATCGCCGCGGTCGAAACCTATCTGCGTAGTTTGCAGGACCGACTCTGCACGACGCTGCAAGACATCGACTGCGGCCGTTTCATCGCCGACTCCTGGGCCAAGCCCGCCGACAGTCCGCTGCAAGGCTGCGGCGAAACCCGCGTACTGACCGACGGTGCCGTTTTTGAGCGCGCCGGCGTGGCGCTGTCGGATGTACGCGGCAACCGCCTGCCGCCCTCGGCGACACAGAACCGGCCCGAATTGGCGGGCCGCTCATTCCGCGCGATGGGCCTGTCGCTGGTACTCCATCCGCGCAATCCTCACGCGCCGACCGCGCACGCCAACGTGCGCTTCTTCGTCTCCGAAGCGACCCATGCCCTGCCGGCTCGCGATACGGTGCCTGGAACGCCCTCAGCGAGTCCCGATAGGGCGCGCCCAGGATCACCAGAAATCGCGAGCCCTTCGGCCCCTCCCGCACCCACCTCGCTTCGCGAGGACACCGTGTCGGGACCGATCTGGTGGTTCGGCGGCGGCTTCGACCTCACGCCCTATTACGGCTACGAGGACGACTGCCGCCACTGGCACGCCGTCGCGCAACTGGCCTGCAAGCCGTACGGCGAGCAGGTCTATCCGCGCCTGAAGAAATGGTGCGACGAATATTTCTACCTCAAGCACCGTGGCGAACCGCGCGGCATCGGCGGCCTGTTTTTCGACGACTGGAACGAGGTCGGGTTCGACAACGCCTTCGCCCTGATGCAGTCCGTCGGCAATCACTTCCTGCCGGCCTACGCACCCATCGTGCAGCGGCGCAGGGACACGCCCTATGGCGAACGCGAGCGCGAATGGCAGCTCTACCGCCGCGGCCGCTACGTCGAGTTCAATCTGGTCTGGGACCGTGGCACCCTGTTCGGCCTGCAATCCGGCGGCCGCACGGAATCCATCCTCATGTCGATGCCGCCGCTGGCGAGCTGGTGTTATGATTTCAAGCCCGATCCGGGCACGCTCGAAGCCGAGCTGTACGAAAAATTCCTGAAACCCCGCGACTGGGTTTGACACGATCAACTCGTTGATTTTGGCCATTGTGCGAAGTGGGTGGGGCGGCCACTCAATCGGAAACGGTTTTTTACTCGCCTGCCCGATCAGTCTCGGGCTTGCTGCTTGCGCCAATTGCCGGGCGGCGATCCGAAGTGCCGCTTGAAGGCGCGGCTGAAGGCGGCTTCTGACTCATAGCCGATCTGGTCGGCGATGGTTTTCATGGGCAGGTCGCCCACCTTCAACTGCTGGGCTGCTAGTTGCAGGCGCCAATGCGCAAGGTATTGCATCGGAGGCTGATTGAGGAAGTGCTTGAAGCGTTCGACCAGCACTGTGCGTGAAACGCCCACCTGCCGTGCAAGGCTCTCCAGGTGCCAGTTGTGAAGCGGCGCGGCGTGCAGACATTTCAAGGCCGCGCCAGCGACCGCGTCGTTGCAAGCGGCAAACCAGCCGATCTGCTCCGCCGATAGGCCCTGCATGTGCTTGCGCAAAATTTCCACGAACATCAATTCGGTCAATCGTTGGAGCATGCAGCGCGAACCGGGCATGGGTTTGCTCGCTTCGCTTGCGGTGAAGCGGATTGTGCTGGCCAGCCAATTGTCGGCGGGAGTCGAAGCCGGACTGACATGCAGCAAGGTTGGCAGATGGCGCAGCATCGGGTTGAACAGCAACTCGTCGCACTGTACGAAGCCGCAGATGATGCTGGTGACGGCGCCCGCGCCGCCATATTCAACAACCAGATCGTCGTCGCCTCCCGGCGGTCGCGGCAGCAACTGGCCGAGTGGCACAGGCGTGGCCGCTTCTCTCCCGCTTAGCAAGTGACTGGTGCCATAGGGCATCAGCACGGCATCTCCCTCGTTGAGCCAGACAGGCTCCTGTTCTGGCATCTGCAACCAGCAACCGCCTGTGGCGATGACATGGAACGGAATGATGTGTTCAGTGCGAAACGGCAGCACCTGGGCGAGTCGCTGGGTACCAGGCGTCATCACCGACCACGGTTCACGAAACTCGGCGCGGAACATCACCATACCCGCGAGATGCATGGTGCCGAGCAGGTGCGACAGCAGATCGCCGGAGGCTCGTGGCATTTCTCGCGGTATTTCGGGCAAGACTTGCGGCATTTCAATCATGGCCTCCCCGACCAGAACTGCTTACGCTGATCCTAACAAAGGCCGGCGCGAGGGGAGAAATGAAAACAGAAACAGAAATGCGTGATCTGGTGGTCGTCATCACACATGGAATCGACCACGAGTTGTCGTCCGCCGGATTGATCATTGCGCTTGGCGGGATGACCGCCGGGTTGAAGGTCTTTGTATTCTGCACCAGCTCCGGCGTTGACATCCTGCGCCGCGGTGCGGCCGGTATGACGCACATCAAACCGATGGAGCCGCTGGCGGACATGCTGCGCGATTTTCATGCCCGAGGCGGCACCTTGTGGGCCTGCGCCCCCTGCGTGAAAGCCCGTGGATACACCCAGGACGACCTGATTGACAGCGTTATCATCACCGGCGCGAGCGTAATGCACGCCTTGATCAGGCACGGCGCAGCCACCTTGAGTTTCTGATCCCGTAAAAGAGAACAACATGGTCCTCTACAAGGAACTGAGCTGGTGGTACTGGGCCGTGATGGCGATGCTGCTGCTTACCGGACTGGCCGGCTGGTTCGAGGCTTTCCATATCGCCGTTGCGCTGAGTGCCGTTCAGATCGTTCATTTCAGTCTGCGCGAAGGCAGCTTCGCGGCTTTTCCGGTTCAGGTGCGTGTGGTCTACACCGCAATTCTGCTGGCGGCCTCGTGGCCTCCGATGAACTGGCTGTATTGGGCGCCCGCCATCGGCACGGCCGCGCAGGTTTTGTTCGGCTACTGCTTCCTGGCCCGGTGTCTTTCGCTGTTGCCCTGGAATCGGCGCGAGCCAATCTGCTGGCGTCTGGTCTGGCGCACGTTCGCCTCGCCGCCGGTCAAGGGCAGCGTGATGCAAGGATTGCCGGCAATGGACATGAAAGGAGGTGCATCGTGAACAATGAAAAAATTTACAAAGGCAGTTGTTTTTGCGGCGCAGTTCAGTGGACCGTCAGCGGCGAGCCGGCGGGAATGGGTTATTGCCACTGCGAGTCGTGTCGAAGCTGGTCGGCCGGGCCCGTCAATGCCTTCACTCTGTGGAAACCCGAAGCGGTGCGGATCACCCGCGGCGCCGACAACATCGGCACGTACAACAAGACGCCACATAGTTATCGCAAATGGTGCAAGACTTGTGGAGGTCACCTCTTCACCGAGCATCCCGGCATGGAGCTCACCGACGTGTACGCAGCCGTCATTCCGGATTTTCCGTTCCAGCCCGGTGTCCACGTCCATTATCAGGAGACGAAGCTGCGAATCAGGGACGGCTTGCCAAAGATGAAGGACGTCCCGAAAGAAATGGGCGGATCGGGCCTCAGCGTCGCGGAATAACACGATCGGCTTTTCAAGCCCCGGTGGCGACCGTGAGCCCGGCGATGGCGGCGACATCGCTGACACATTCAAATCTTCGCATCCCTTGCTCCACCGGATCAAGAGGCGCGGGAATGAGTGTACAAGCCAAGGTCTGATTCCTTTTCCCTTTGCTGCAGGGAGGTTAGGATGAGGCATGACCCTGACCGAACTGCGTTATCTGGTGAATCTCGACAAGGAGCGGCATTTTGGCCGCGCCGCCGAACGCTCCTTCGTCTCGCAGCCGACGCTCTCGGT
>JBOICL010000425.1:0-2323 GCA_050740055.1 Stenotrophobium sp. | reverse complement strand
GTGCCGAGCTGCGACTTCCACTCGCGCTGTTCCTGCATCAGCCTGACTAGCTCGGGTTTGCGGGCGTCGGTGTAGATATTGGTGTCGCCGAGTTTCTTCTCGATCTGCGCCAGTGACTGGCGCAATTTTTCCATGCGCGATTCCAGCTTCCTGATGTTGTCGCGCAGCGGCTTTTCGAGCTGGCGCTGGTCGGCGGCGGCACGGCGTTCGCGCGGCGTACTGCCGCGATTCGAACTCTGCGATTTGCTCTTCTTCTGCGCGTCGCGTTCGCGCGTCGTCAGCCAGCGTGCGTAATCGTCGAGGTCGCCGTCGAAGCTCTGGCAGCGTCCTTCGGCCACCAGCCACAGTTCGGTGCAGGTAGTGGAGACCATGTGGCGGTCGTGCGAGACCAGCACCATCGCGCCGGAGAATTCCGCCAGCGCGGTTTCCAGCGCGCGGCGCATGTCGAGGTCGAGGTGGTTGGTCGGCTCGTCGAGCAGCAGCAGGTTGGGATTTTGGTACACCACCAGCGCCAGCGCCAGCCGCGCCTTCTCGCCGCCGGAGAACGGGCCGACGGCCTCGTACACGCGGTCACCGCGGAAATTGAAGGTGCCGAGGAAGTCTCGCAGTGACTGTTCCGCTGCACCCTTGTCGAGACGTTGCAGGTGCAGGATCGGCGAGGCCTTGAGGTCGAGCTGATCGACCTGGTGCTGGGCGAAGTAGCCGATGCGCAGATAGGGATCGCGCAGTTCCTTGCCGAAGAGCGCGGGCAGGGCGCCGGCGAGTGTTTGCATGAACGTGGACTTGCCTGCACCGTTGGGGCCGAGCAGGCCGATGCGGTCGCCCGGCTGCAGCGACAGGCGCAGGCCGGACAGGATGACGCGTTCGCCGTAGCCGGCCTTGACCTCGTCGTAACGCAGCAGCGGCGTGGACATGCGCTCCGGCTCACGGAATTCGAAGCTGAATTCGGAATCGTAATGCGCGGGCGCAACCAGCTGCATTTTCTCCAGCTGCTTGATGCGCGACTGCGCCTGTCGCGCCTTGCTCGCCTGCGCCTTGAAGCGGTTGATGAAGGATTGCAGGTGCGCCGCCTGTCGCTGCTGCTTCACGTAGGACGCGGACTGCAGCGCGATGCGCTCGGCGCGGGTGCGCTCGAAGGTCGAGTAGTTGCCGGTGTAGAGCGTCGCGCCTAGGCCTTCGAGGTGCAGCGTGTGGGTGCAGACGCTGTCGAGAAAATCGCGGTCGTGCGAGATCAGCAGCAGCGTGCCGGGATAGGTCGGCAGGAATTCTTCCAGCCAGATCGCGGCGTCGAGATCGAGGTGATTGGTCGGCTCGTCGAGCAGCAACAGCTCGGAGCGGCACATCAGCGCGCGCGCGAGGTTGAGGCGCATGCGCCAGCCGCCGGAGAAGTCGGCGACGGCCTTCAACTGTTCTTCCGCGGTGAAGCCGAGGCCGTGCAGCAACTGGCCGGCGCGCGCGCGCGCGGCGTAGCCGCCGATGTCGTTGAGACGATCGTGAATCTTGGCGATACGCGCAACGTCATGCGCTTCCTCGGCCGTTACGAGATCGCGTTCCAGTTTGCGCAGTTCCTCGTCGCCGTCGAGCACGAACTCGATGGCGGCGTCGGGCAGCGCCGGGGTTTCCTGCGCCACCGTCGAGATCGCGAGATTTCTCGGCACCGCGACGTTGCCGCTGTCGGCACTGAGCTGGCCGAGGATCAGCGCGAACAGGCTGGATTTGCCGGTGCCGTTCTTGCCGACCACGCCGACATGCCAGCCGGGATAGATGGTGAAGGAAACGGCGTCGAGCAAGGTGCGTGCGCCGCGGCGCAAAGTGGCGTTGTTGAGCGAGATCATGAGATGACTTCTTACTTGGGTGCGATCACGCGCATCAGGTTTTCCTGTGCCACGCTGGCGACCAGGCGGCCGCTGCGGTCGTAGATTTCGCCGCGCGAGAGGCCGCGTGCGGACTGCGCGCTGGGGCTGTCCATGGCGTAGAGCAGCCACTCATCCGCGCGCAGCGGGCGGTGAAACCACAGCGCGTGGTCGATGCTGGCCACCGCCATCTTCTGGTCGAACCAGCTGCAGCCGTGGGGGCGCATGGCGGTGGACAGGAAATTGAAATCGGAGGCGTAAGCGAGCACGCACTGGTGCAGCAGCGGATTGTCCGGCAGTTTGCCGGCGGCGCGGAACCAGATGTACTGCCGCGGTTCCAGCTTTTCGGGCTTGAGCGGATTCCACGGTTGCACGCGGCTGAAATCGATCGCCAGTTGCCGTGTCAGTGCGTCACGTATGCGCTCGGATACAGGGCCGGCGTCGGCCAGCCATTGCCGCACCAGGTCCGC
>JBOICL010000424.1:0-13421 GCA_050740055.1 Stenotrophobium sp. | reverse complement strand
GGTCAGGCTGATCGAGAGCCTGGGGGATGCCGGCGCCGGCAGCGCATTGTGGATGGATGTGGCCATGTCCATCCTGCGAGTCGAACATAGCCTGGATGATGCTCTGTTCCACCAGTTGCAGTTCGATGCCGGAGCGAATGTACGGCGGCCGGAACTGGAAGATTCGGTTCCGCACAGCCGCGATCTCGCCGAAGGCCGCGCGGCGCTGCTGCGCGAAGCGATGGTCAATCTCGCGCGCTTCAAAACCTCGACGGATGCCTATGTGCGCGGCGCCGAGAGTGCAATGGCGGCGGAAGCTCCGCGGCTGTTGACGGAAATCAGTTCGGCTTTCCACATCCTGCAGATCGAGCGTGCCTCCACCTTGGTCGCGCAGCTGGAGCGCTACGTGCGCAGCACGGGCTTTGCCGAGGTGCGCACGAACGGCGAACGCGCCGAGCGTTTTGCCGATGCCGTGGCGCTGGTCGAGTATTACCTTGAAGATGCTGGGCGCGGCGGTATTGCACAGGCTGAATCGCTGCTGGATCGTCTCGCCGGATACGTCGAGGAATTGGAAATCGCTGAGGAACCCGCGGCGGCAGTCGAAGCCCAGGTTGCGGAAATCCTCGGGACGGAACCGCAGGCTGCGCTGCCGCCGGAAGCATTCACCGCGCCTGAGGAGCCGGTGCCGTCATCTCCAGCGGAACCGCAGGCGCCGCCACCGGTGGACCCGGAGATTCGAGACATCTTCCTCGATGAGGCCGCTGAAGTCCGTGCCGAATTGGAACGTGCGCTGCCATATCTGCGCCGCGACGCGCAGGACAAGGAGCAACTCACCGTCGTCCGCCGCGCTTTCCACACGCTCAAGGGCTCCGGGCGCATGGTCGGTGCCGGTCATGTCGGCGATTTCGGCTGGGCGCTGGAGAGCATGCTCAACCACTGTCTCGACGGTTCCATCTCCACCAGTCCGGAGGTAGTGGAAGTGGTCGGCGAAGCTGTTGCATTGCTGCCCGGACTGATCGAGGGATTCCGTAACGGCGAGCCGCCGGATGTGCGCATCGGGCCGCTGATGGAGCATGCGCGGAATATCGCCAGGGGGCGCACCGCCGCCGAAGAAGCGTCCGGCATGGCCGCGATCTTCCGCGAGGATGCGCTAGAAAAGCTGGGGTCCGTTATGCGCTGGCTGCGGCGGCAGCATCCGGATCAGGGTGAATACGAAGTCAACGACGAGGTCGTGCGCGCGTTTCATACCCTGCGTGGCGCTGCTCACGTGGTCCGCGCCCCTGCGATCAGCGAATTGTCCGGTGCGCTCGAAACCTATCTCGACTCGACGCGCGGCGCCGGCCTTGCGTTGCCGCAGAAGGCATTGGACTTGCTGGACAGCGCCAGCGGCACCCTGCGGGATTGGGTGGAGGCGGTGGGCAGCCCCGCAGTACAGATGCAGGATTCCTCGTCCTGGCTGGAGCGTATCCGCGAGGTGCAATCCCAGGTGCCGGAGCAGGCGGTGCAGGCCAGCGCGGACCGCGAACTCGCGGAGATCTTTTCGAGTGAAGCGCTCGATCTGGTGCAGAAGATCGAGCAAACCGCAGGCGCCTGGTCGCGTGCACCGCAGAATCTCCAGGCCGCAGGCGATATCAAGACCCTGTGCCATACCTTGCAAGGCGCGGCGCTGATGTCGAAATGCCGCCCGCTGGCCGATGTCGCACGCGGCCTGCATGCACGCATGGACCGCGCCATCCGCGAGGAACATGCACTGCCTGCGGAGTTTTTCGGCGAGACCTCCGGCGTGATCGAGAGCATGTATCAACTGCTCGACCGTTATCGTGAAGGGTCGCTCACCGACGAAACCGCCGCGCAGATTGTCCACGCGTTTGAAGCAGAGCGGCCATCTGCGGCACACGCCGGGGGTGGCGCGGAGCCTGATGCGGCCGCGGAGATTCCGCCGGCCGCGCAGCCCGAGCCGGACGAAGCACTGATCGAGATGTTGCCGGTTGCGGATGTGCCGTGGAACGAAGACGGCGCGCCTCTTTCCGATGGAGATGGCGAACTGCGCGCCATTTTTGTAGGCGAAGCCTATGAACTGCTGGAAAGCCTCGATGGCCACGCTGCCGCCTGGGAGCGTCAGCCGGGATCGACGGAATCCGGCAACGAAATCAAGCGTGTGCTGCATACCCTGAAAGGCAGTGCGCGCATGGCAGGATTCCCTGGCATCGGTGAAGTCAGCCAGCATCTGGAATCGCGGGTCGCCGAAGCGCTTTACGCGGGCACTGGCGATCACGCGCTGTTTGCGCAGTTGCAGCAGGGCAGCGACGGTCTGCATCGCATGCTGCTGGACTTCGAACAGGGCCGTCTGCCGGATGCCGCGGGGCTGATCACGGCGCTCGACGCCGTCGTCGAACAGGGAACGGAACCGGTCTCGCTGTCGGTACAGCAGGCCGCGTTGCCTGAGACGCCCCCCTCCCGGATCGAATTCGATCCGGATCTCGCCGAAGTTTTTGCCGGCGAGGCCGGCGAATTGATCGAGTCGATGCAGGCCAGTCTCACTGCCTGGCGCCAGCATCCGGATGATGCCGCGCACGGCCGCGAGATGTTGCGGGCGCTGCACACCCTGAAAGGCGGTGCGCACATGGCCGGGCTGCAGGATATGGGTAACGCCGCCCATAACATGGAATCGCTGATCGAGGCGATGGAGCAGCAGGGCAGTGCTGGTGCGGCCGCGCTCGACAGCCTGGCCGCAGACCTGGAAGGATTGCAACATCTGCACGACAGGCTGGTGCGCGGCGACACTGCCGGCCAGCATGTGGTGCCGGAAGCCGCACCCGTTCCGGCGGCGTCCTTCGACGATCACGATGAGCTTGCCGTCACGGCAGGAAAACCGGCGCAAACGGCGATCGCGGTTCCCGCCGGCTGGTCGCCGCAACTGTTCTGGAAGCCGGAGGAAGACGCCGGCGGACTTGCGGCGATGCGGCGCGAGACTGCGCGCGTGCCGGTCGAAAGCCTGGACTCGATGCTCAACCAGGCTGGCGAAATCTCCATCTACCGTTCGCGCATGGAAGAGCAGAGCACGACGCTGCAAACACAGTTGGGCGAACTGGCACAGGCGATCACGCGCCTGCGCGAGCAGTTGCGCATGCTGGACATCGAGACCGAGGCGCAGATCGCGGCGCGCGGCATGGGCCATGCAGGGACGCAGCACGATCGTTATTCCGAGCACTTCGATCCGCTGGAGATGGACCGTTTCACGCGCATGCAGGAACTGTCGCGCGCGCTGGCCGAGTCCGTCGGCGATCTTTCCGCGTTGCATGCGACGATGGATCAGCTGGAGGGCGAGGCCGACACGCTGCTGTTGCAGCAGGGGCGCATCAATACGGAATTGCAGCAGGGGCTGATGCGCACGCTGATGGTGCCGTTCTCGCGCCAGGTTGCGCGCCTGCAGCGCGTGGTGCGTCAGGTCGCGCAGGACAACGGCAAGCAGGTCGAGGCACAGTTCAACGGCATCGAAAGCGAACTCGACCGCAACGTGCTGGAACGCATGACCGCGCCGCTGGAGCACCTGCTGCGCAACGCCGTCGTCCACGGCATCGGCACGGCGGAGCAGCGTATTGCGGTGGGCAAGCCGGCAGGCGGAACGGTTACGGTGAGCCTGCGCCGCGAAGGTACGCAGTTGCTGATCGAGGTGCGCGACGATGGTCAAGGCCTGAACTTGGATGCAATCCGCGCCACCGCTGTCAAGCGTGGCCTGATGCCCGAGGACGCCAGAATCTCCGACGACGAAGTCGCGCAGTTCATTTTCGAGCCGGGCTTTTCCACCGCCGGCAAGCTCACCAAGGACGCCGGGCGTGGCGTCGGCATGGACGTGGTCGCCGCCCAGGTGCGCCAGCTAGGCGGCACGCTGGAACTAGGTTCCGAGCGCGGCAGAGGCGCGCGCTTCCTGATCCGCCTGCCGCTCAACCTGGCGATTTCGCAGGCACTGCTGGTGACGGTCGGCGCCGAGATGTACGCGATACCGCTGACCAGTATCGAGGGCATCGCGCGCATACCGCACGAGCAGATCGACAGCCTGCGCGGCGAAAGCGGCACGCTTTACAACTATGGCGGGCACGATTACCGCATGAATTACCTGGGCGACTTCATCGGCACGCAGCATGATTTGCCCGAAGACAGCAAAACCGTGACTGCGATCCTGGTGCGCATCGGCGAAGGCATCGGCGCGCAGGAGCGCCGCGTCGGCGTCTTCGTGGACGCGCTGCAGGGCAACCGCGAGATCGTGTCCAAGTCGGTGGGGCCGCAGTTGAGCACTGTGACGGGCGTGTCCGGTGCGACCATCCTCGCCGATGGTCGTGTCGTGTTGATTCTCGACATCGTCGCACTGACCCTGGACCGCACACGCCGCGCGCTGATCTCGCTGGCCGCGGGCAAGGCGGAGAGCGCCACCGCGGGCGGCGACACGCGCGACCTGGTGATGGTGGTGGACGATTCCATCACCATCCGCCGCGTCACCGAGCGCCTGCTGCTCAAGAACGGCTACCGCGTAGTCACCGCCAAGGACGGCCTGGACGCGATGGCGCAACTACAGACCGAACATCCCGCAGCGGTACTGCTCGACATCGAAATGCCGCGCGCCGACGGCTTCGAGGTCGCGACCTTCATCCGCAACAGCGAGCGCATCGGCAAGCTGCCGATCATCATGATCACCTCGCGTTCCGGCGATAAGCACCGCGAGCGCGCGGCGCAGATCGGCGTGAACCGTTACCTGATCAAGCCGTTTCAGGAGGAGCAGTTGATGGGCGAGGTGCGCGATGTGATCCGGGAGGCTGCGCTGTGAGCGACCAGATTTACGCGGTGCTGATGGCGATCGAGAACGACACGCTGTTGCTGCCGAATTCGGCGGTAGTGGAAGTGGTGCCGCGCGAAACGGTGAAGCCGGACGCCGGCGCGCCGAAATGGATGATCGGCTATTGCGACTGGAACAGCCGCCGCGTGCCGGTGGTGAGTTTCGAGCTGCTCAACGGCGCGGCGGCGGTGGAACAGTCGCGGCGTGCGCGCGTGGTTCTCGTCAATTCACTTGGCGTCCATCTGCCGGTGGGCATGATGGGCTTCCTGACGCAAGGCTACCCGCACTTGGTCACGCTCAACCGCACCGCCGTGGTGGCGGGCGCGCTGCGCGAAACCGACCGCGCCGACCTGGTGCTGTCGCGCGTGCGCATCGCCAGCCAGGAAGCGGCGATTCCCGACCTCGAAACCATCGAGGCCGACCTGCTGCGGCTGGAAGTGACCAGCGCCGGTACAGCGGGTGCTGCCAGCGTCTCCTGAGCCGCCCGCGACACGGTTTTTTTGCGCAGCAAAACGGGAGCGGGAGCGGGCGGTTGGGTGCCGGCCTTCACTGGTCGCGGGCTTCGGGTGCCTCCCGCCCCATTGCGCTTCGGGCAAGCACCGTATCGGCACCCGCTCTGCCAAGTTTCCGGGACTGTATTGTTTTATTATATTTAATTATTTAAATTAGATAAATAAAATAAAACTCAACGCCTGGTGTAAACGGACAGAGCGGGTGAGCGTTTTTATCTTGTGGCCGGGTAAATCTGCTGATCCAACGTGGCTACCCCCCCAATTATTTAGAGAAGCCCAATGCGCTTGCAAACACTGGTAGTCACGACACTCGTTCTCCTCCTGAGCGCCTGCGGCAGCAGCAACCCGGCCGGCAGCCCGGCCGGCGCCGGGACGATCGCGGCCGACTATCCGGGCGTGACCAACACCGTGCCGGTTTCGCCCGCGCCCGGCACCTCGCGCCCCGGCACGTTCTACAACGTATATATCCAGGGGCCCGTCACCGGCGACAAGATCGCCTTCACCGTGTTCGAGCCGGCCACTTTCACCGGCGGCCAGAAATATCCGCTGGTGCTGCACAGCCACGGCTTTTCCGCGAGCCGCCAGACCAGCACGCCGAGCAACCCCGCCACCGGCACGCTCTCACCCGGCAGTGTCGATCAACTGGTCGCCGCCAACTACGGCGTGATCAGCATCGACGAGCGCGGTCACGGCGAATCCGGCGGCACCATCCGCGTGATGGACCCGGACTTTGAAGGCCAGGACCTGCTGGCGGTGATCGACTGGGCCGAGGCCAAACTCGACTGGCTGGCCTACGGCCCCAGCGCCGACGGCAAGGACCCGCACAACCTGATTCTCGGCTCCATCGGCGGCTCTTACGGCGGCATGTACCAGTACCTGATCCACAACATCGATCCCAAGCACCGGCTCGACGCGATGGTGCCGCAGATTTCGCCCAACGATCTCACCTACAGCCTGTTTCCCAACAGCGTGATCAAGGCGGACTGGGATTTCTTCCTGTTCGGCGCCGGCAATACCGCAGGTAACCAGGGCGGCTCGGTGGGCCATTTCGATCCCTTCGTGACCCAGTTCTTCGAGACCGCGCTGCCCGCGAACCAAGTCAATCAATACGGTCACGATTTTTTCTATTACCACAGCAACGCCTACTTCTGTGACGGCTTGCCGGTGGCGACCAACGGTGGACCCGGCACGTCACCGAAGTATCCGCCAGTGCGGCCCAACGACAAGGTCAACGTGCTGTTCTTCCAGGGCATGCGCGACACCCTCTTCAATTACAGCGAGGGCTATGCCAACTACCAGTGCCTCAAGGCACAGGGAGGCGACGTGCGCCTACTGAGCTATCAGTCCGGGCACAATACCCTGCAAGTCGTGCCGGACCCTGGCGAGGCGCTATATCAGCCGCCCGGTGACGACCTCCAGAGCAACTGTGGCCATCTCAATGTGAACGACGCCACGCTGGCCTTCTTCAACCAGTACCTGAAAGGCATGCCCGACGCGGCGAGCAAGCTGCCGAAACAGGTCTGCCTGTCGCTGTCTGGCAGCGACGCGGTGCTGGTCGATCAGGTCATGACGCAGGTATCGGGGCTGGAAAAAATGGCGCCGGTACCGGCGACCAATGTTGTCGCCGGCGTCGCCGACGCGCCGATGCAGGTGGACCTCGGCATCACCTCAGGCGCGAACGGCGATGTTATCGGCGGCATCCCCCACCTGACCGTCAACATTACCGATCCGACCGGCGCGCTGGCCACGGCCAGCGGCGGCGATCCGATCATCTTTTTCGGCATCGGCCAGATCCGCGTGGCCGATCCCAATACTGTTGTGCTGCCTGATCTGGTGGACAACCAGGTGACGCCCGTGCGTGGCCTGGGTATGCACGACCTCGACATGACCGGCGTTTCGCAGCGCCTCACGGCCGGCGACAAGCTGGTGCTGCTGATCTACGGCCTGGAAGATCAGTACAGCGCCACCGGCTCGGTCAACATCGCGCATCCGGTGGTGGCGCCGCTGTCGGTAAGCGGCAAGGTGTGGGTGCCGATGCTGGGACCGCTGCCCAGCGCACCCTAGCATGCCGACGTTCAGCGCCGGTAAGCCCGCAGGAACATGTCCACCACATCTTCCACGTGCGCGTGCAGTTCGCGAGCGGGGATTTTCGCGCTCTCACCGATGAGTACGCGCAGATGTGGCACACCTTGCAGCAGTGAGAAAAAATGTCCGGCGGCGCGGCGTGCGTCCGGCACGCTCAGTTCGCCGGCGGCGTGTGCGTGTTCCAGCAGCTTTGAGAGGCTCACCAAATTGCGAGCCGGCCCGGCGGCGAAAAACAGCTTGCCGAGATGGCTGCCGCTGCCAGCCTGCGCAACCAGCAGCCGGTAAAAATCCATGGTCTCCTTGCTCATGACCAACCCGATGAATCCGTGGCCGATCATGTTCAAGCGCTCGCGCAGCTGCAGCGGCGAGTGCGTATCGAAGAAGTCCGGGGGCGTGTAATCCTGGCACTTCTCGGCGACGGCGGTCTGGAACAGTTCGTCCTTGCTGCCGAAATGAGCATAGACCGTGAGCTTGGAAACGCCGGCGGCGGCAGCGATGGCGTCCATGCTGACGCCCGCAAAACCCTTGCCTGCGAACAGCTGCTTCGCGGCTTCCAAGATGGCGGCGCGCTTGTCGAGATCCCTCGGCCGTCCCCGGCTGCGGGGCGAAGTGCGCGTTGCAGGTTTATGTTTTTTGCTTGGCATAATTAATATACTATACCGTATAGTATATATATCAAAGATCCAGCCTAGGTGTACGCGGAGCGTTCCCATGCAGAGATTGCCGATCCATCTCAACCGCACGTTCACCATTCTCGTCTTGACGGCGGTACTGCACGGCTGCTCGTCCCCGCCGCCGCCTGCGGCCGTCCCGCGCCCGGTGCTGGTCGAGCATCCGCAGCCTCTGGCCAGCCAAGTCGGCGAAGTTTTTCCGGGTTCGGTACGCGCCCGCGAGGAATCGGATCTGTCGTTCCGTGTCGCGGGCAAGATCCTGACCCGCCGTGTGCAGGCTGGCGAAACGGTTAAGCCGGGCGACGTGCTGGCTACGCTCGATCCGCAGGACGCCCGGCTCAATCTCCAGTCCGCCGAGGCGGCGCAGACCGCTACGGAGGCTGATGTCAGGTTGGCGGCGGCGGATATCAAGCGTCATAAAGACATGCTGGACAAAGGTTTCATCAGCAAGTCGCTTTACGACACCAAGGTCAACGCACTCGACGTGGTCCAGGCACGTCTGGATCAGGCCCGCGCAAACGTCGCGGTGGCGCGCAACCAGAGCAGCTATACCACGCTGACCGCGGACAAGACGGGGCTGATCACCGCGGTCGTCGCCGAAGCGGGCCAGGTCGTCGCCGTCGGGCAGCCGGTGTTCAAGTTCGCCTCGGATTCGGCGCGTGAAGTCGTCATCGCCGTGCCGGAAGGGCGTATCGAGGCCCTGCAAAAGGCGCCGCAGCTGGCCATCTCGCTTTGGGCGCGGCCCGGCAAGTTTTATTCCGGCCACCTTCGCGAGGTGAACCTCGAAGCCGACCGCAGCACGCGCACGCACGAGGCGCGCGTGACGATTCTCGATCCAGACGCGGCCGTCCAGCTCGGCATGTCGGCCAATGTGCTGGTGGGCGAGGAATTGCACGGGTCCCTGTTCCAGTTACCGCTGTCGGCGCTGGGCGGCAGCAAGGAGCAGCCGGCCGTGTGGATTGTCGGCGAGGATGGCAAGGCGCACGAAGTGCCGGTCACGGTGCTGCGCTATCTGGAGACCGGTGCGGTGGTGACGGGTGCGCTCGATGCGAAGATGAACATGGTCAGCGCCGGCACTCATCTCATGACCGAAGGCCTCGCGGTGAGCGTGATCCAGCGTGAGCGCCACGGCTCATGACTTCGTTCAATCTTTCCGAATGGGCGTTGCGTAACCGCAATCTGGTGGTCTATTTCATGGTTCTGTTCGGCCTGATCGGCGCCTGGTCATACGCCAATCTCGGACAGTCCGAAGACCCGCCATTCACTTTTCCGCTGATGGTGGTGCGTACCTACTGGCCAGGCGCTACTGCTGCCGAGGTCGAGCAAGAGGTCACCGACCGCATTGAAGAGCGGCTGCAAGGACTTGAGCAGCTGGATTATGTCCAGAGTTACTCGCGTCCCGGCGAATCACAGGTGTTCGTACGCACGCGCGACGACATCAGCAATGCCGCCACGATGGAAGCCTTCTACCAGGTGCGCAAGAAGGTCGGCGACATCGCCTACACGCTGCCGTCCGGAGTGAGCGGACCCTATTTCAACGACGAATTCGGCGACACCTTCGGCAACATCTATGCGCTGACCGGGCCGGAATTCAGCTATGCCGAGCTGAAGAATTACGCCGACGATATCCGCGCGCAACTGCTGCGTGTAAAAGATGTGGCCAAGGTCGAATTCCTCGGTGTGCAGGACGAGAAAATCGAGATACGCATCGCCAATGCCAAGCGTTCCGAACTCGGCATCCCAGCGCAGGTGATCATCGACGCATTGCAGCAGCAGAATGCGGTGGTGCCGGCCGGCTCCTTCGAGACGGGCAGCGACCGCATCTACCTGCGTGTCACTGGCGGACTCACTTCGCTGGAAGACATCCGCAATACGCCGGTCCGTTACAACGGCCGTACCTTCCGCGTCGGTGACATTGCCGATGTCCGTCGCGGCTATGCCGATCCGGTGCAGCCGATGATGCGTTTCAAAGGCGTCAACAGCATCGGTATCGCGGTATCGATGAAGAAGGGCGGAGACATCATCCGGCTGGGCAAGGCGCTCGACGCGGAGTTCGCGCGCATCCAGTCGCAGCTGCCGCTGGGGCTTTCTCTGAATCGCGTCAACGACCAGCCGCGCGCGGTCAGGCGCGGCGTCGGCGAATTCGTCAAGTCGTTGGCCGAGGCGGTGATCATCGTGCTGGCGGTGAGCTTCCTCAGCCTTGGGCTGCGCACCGGCCTCGTCGTCGCGCTGACCATCCCGCTGGTGCTGGCGATGACCTTTTCGGCGATGCGCTACTTCGACATCGACCTGCACAAGATTTCGCTCGGTTCGCTGGTCCTTGCGCTGGGCCTGCTGGTGGACGATGCCATCATCGCGGTGGAGATGATGGCAGTGAAGATGGAGCAGGGCCTGAGCCGCATCAAGGCCGCGGCTTTCGCCTACACCAGCACCGCCTTTCCCATGCTCACCGGCACGCTGATCACCGCTGCCGGATTTCTGCCGATCGCCATCGCCAAATCCAGCACCGGCGATTACACCAAGTCGATTTTCCAGGTGGTCACGATTGCCCTGCTGATCTCCTGGGTCGCGGCGGTGGTGTTTGTGCCTTACCTCGGCTACAAATTGCTGCCGGACTATCACGCCAATCCGGGCGAGCACGGTACGCACGACCCCTACCAGACGCCGTTCTATCGCCGTTTCCGCACCCTGGTCAGCTGGTGCGTGCAGCATCGCGCCAAGGTCATCGTCATCACGGTGGTCGCCTTCGCCGCCTCCATTGCCGGATTCAGCCTGGTGCCGCAGCAATTTTTCCCGCCTTCCGCGCGTCTTGAACTGCTGGTGGACGTGAAGCTGCCCGAAGGCGCCTCGGTTGCTGCTGTCGATGCTGCCGCGCGCAAGCTCGAACCTTTTCTCGACAAACAGAAAGGCCTGGAGAATTACGCGACCTATGTCGGCACAGGCGCCCCGCGCTTTATTCTGCCGCTGGACCAGCAACTGCCGCAGGCCAGCTTCGCCCAGTTTGTGCTGACTACGCACGATGTCGAATCGCGCGAGCGCATCCGTACCGCTTTGCTCGATCAGTTGCCGACGCTGCTGCCGGAGGCGCGCACCCGCGTGCTGCGCCTGGAGAACGGGCCGCCGGTGGGCTGGCCGATGCAGATTCGGGTGAGTGGCCCCGATCATGGCGTGATCCACCAGTTTGCCGAACAGGTGGCCGCCGCGATGCGCGCGCAGCCGGCGCTGACCAACGTCAATCTCAACTGGGACGAGCCGAGCAAGATCGTGCGCATCGTCATCGACCAAGATCGCGCACGCGCTATGGGCGTGACCAGCGCATCCCTTGCACAGTTCATGCAGGCCTCGCTGTCCGGCGGCGGCATTACCTACCTGCGCGAAAAGAACAAGCTGATCGAAGTGGATTTCCGCGGCCCGCCGGACGAGCGCGCGCATCTGTCACTGCTCGACAGCACCGCGATTCCCAGCGCCAATGGCGGCTACATCCCGCTGAACCAGATCGCGCACATCGAGTACGCCTACGAGGACGGCATCATCTGGCGCCGCAACCGCATGCCGACCATCACCGTGCGCGCGGACATTCCTGGCACGCGCCAGCCGGCGGAAGTGATCGCCGACATGTCCACGAAACTGGACGAGATTCGCGCCGCGCTGCCGCCAGGCTACAAGCTGAGCATCGGCGGAAGCGTCGAAGAGAGCGCGCACGGCCAGGATTCGGTCAATGCCGGCATGCCGGTGTTTATCATCGCCGTGCTGACCTTGCTGATGTTCCAGTTGCGCAGCTTCTCGCGCACGGTGCTGGTGGTCGCTACCGCGCCACTGGGCATGATAGGTGTGACGTCAGCTTTGCTGCTGTTCCATCAGCCGTTCGGCTTCGTTGCCATGCTCGGCACCATCGCGCTGACCGGCATGATCATGCGCAACAGCGTGATTCTGGTGGACCAGATCGAGCAGGACATCCGGCAAGGGCACGACGCGCATACCGCGGTGATCGGAGCCACCGTGCGGCGTCTGCGGCCGATCGTGCTGACTGCGCTGGCCGCCGTGCTCGCCATGATCCCGCTTTCGCGCAGCGACTTTTTTGGCCCGATGGCGGTGGCGATCATGGGTGGCCTTATCGTCGCCACTGCGCTCACGTTGTTGTTCCTGCCCGCGCTTTACGCCGCCTGGTTCCGCGTGCGTCCGGCCCCTGGGGTTACGCCAACGCCCTAGATACTGCGTCGCGCAGCGCCGGAATCACATCGCTCTCCATCCACGGCCGCTGCCGCAGCCAGTGGGTGTTGCGCGGCGAAGGGTGGGGCAGGGGGAAATAAGCCTGCGGCAGGAAATCACGATAACGCCGCACCGTCGTTTCCAGCGTTTCCCTGCGCGTACCGAGGTAATAGGCCTGCGCATAGCGGCCGATCAGCAGCGTCAGTTTCACGTTCGGCAGCAGTGCACGCAGGCGCGCATGCCACAGCGGCGCGCACTCCGGCCGTGGCGGCAGGTCGCCGCCCTTGCCGCGTCCCGGATAACAGAAGCCCATCGCCATGATTGCGAACTGGTCCATGTCGTAGAACGCGGCGCGGTCCACGCCCAGCCATTGCCGCAGGCGTTCGCCGCTGGGGTCGTTCCACGGGATGCCGGTTTCATGCACGCGCGTGCCCGGTGCCTGGCCGATGACCACGACGCGCGCGCGTTCGTCCACTTGCAGTACCGGCCGCGGACCCAGCGGCAGATGCGCCGCGCACAGCGTGCAGGCGCGCACCTCGCGGACCAGCAGGCCCAGTTTGCCGCGCGGATTGCGCGGGCCGTTCTCGTCTATCATCCCGGCATATTCGCAACGGATTGGGCCATGAGCAAGGAACCGCAACGCTGCGCCTGGGCTTTGCGCACACCGCTGGAGACGCTGTACCACGACCACGAATGGGGCGTGCCTCAGCACGACGACCGCGTGCTGTTCGAATTCCTGGTGCTGGAAGGCGCGCAGGCGGGCCTGAGCTGGAGCACGATCCTCGCCAAGCGCGAAGGCTATCGCGCCGCCTTCGATCGATTCGATGTGCAGAAAGTCGCGCGCTATACCGACGCCAGGCTCGAACAGCTGCGTGAAAATCCGGCGATCGTCCGCAACCGTCTCAAGATCGCTGCCGCGCGCGGCAACGCGCAGGCATTTCTGAAAATGCAGAAGGAATTCGGCAGTTTCGATGCCTGGTTCTGGAGCCATGTGGACGGCAAGCCCATCGTCAACCGTCCCAAGACCCCGCGGGACGTGCCTGCCAGAACCGAACTGTCCGACCGCATCAGCAAGGAGTTGCAGCAGCGCGGTTTCAAGTTCGTCGGCAGCACCATCATCTACGCTTACATGCA
>JBOICL010000423.1:0-3249 GCA_050740055.1 Stenotrophobium sp. | reverse complement strand
GACCCATACCGTGTATCCGTAACGGGATGCCTGGGCAATGGCGCCGTTAACCCAAGTTTAACATCCACCAAAAAAACATCTTTTGATTCAGCCGGATAGCGCCTACTGGTATTTTGAGACGCGAATTTCCGCGTAATTTCGCGTTTAGCTGATCACTTTCCTGGTGCCTCCCGGTAGCGCACTCACGCCGATGGCGCGGTAGACATTCAGTAACGCAGGCTCGGCGACGGTACTCTTGCGCATATGCACCACGCGGCCATCCTTGCGGCGGAAACTACTGGTCACTCGCCGCTGCAGCGCCAAGGTCTGGCGTAGGCGCGCCCAACCATCGTTGATGCCGGCATCTTTGAGCTTGACGCGCAGCACCTGCACACACTGGTAGGCCAATACCGTGATGAACAGATGCCCATCGACACGATCTTCCTTGGAATGGAAAACCGGGCGCAAGCCCAACTCGTTCTTGAGGCTGCGGAACACGCTTTCCAGGTCGGTCAGCATGCTATAGGTTCGCCATAGCCGCTCTTCGTCCCAATCAATCTCGCTGCTGCGCAAACAATACACCCCCGGATGCGTCGCCATCGAGTTCTCAACCGGCATTCTCTCCCAAGTCAGGGCGGTGACCTTCTTGCCCGCCTCGTCCGTGACCGGCATCACCGTGTAGTGCTGACTGCATCCGTGGCTCTTTTCCTTGAGTCGGCCGATCCGCTCCAGCAGTTTGTCATGGCGCTTCTCGCCGCGCGGCGTTTGCAAGCCCGCCGCGAGCTTCTGCAAACCCGCCTCAAAGCGCTCGGCGAAGCGCGCCTGCATGGCCGTCTCTTTCGCTTCGCGGCGCAAGGAATGACAGTACAGCCGCACTTCGCGGCCATCCTCGCTCAGTTCCTTCTGCAGGCGCAGGGTCTCGCCGCCCGCCGTCTCGATACTCACCGCCTGCGTGTCATCGAATTGACGACCGCCGCTGCGTCGCACCACCAGATAGCGATAACCGTGCGCGACGAGCCAGGTCAGATTGGCCTCCGTCGCGATACCCGCATCCATGATCACCAGCGCCCCCTGCGGCGCGCACAATCCGGTCAGCATCGCCTCCAGCGTCGCGCCCTCGCTCACATTGCCGGCAAAGGTGCTGGAGCGGCGTACAAAGCCACTACCGTCGAGCACCAGGCCCAGCGTCACCAGAGGGCAATCGCTGCGCTTTTCCTTCGAACGCCCATGCCGGGCCTTGGGATTCGCCGCCGCCTCGCCTTCGAAGTAGGTGTTGGTCAAGTCATACAGGGTGACGGTCTCTTCCAAGCTGAACAGCGACTGGACGGCACTGAACACATGCGTTTCAATCGCCGCCCGATGGTGCATCAGCAAATCCGAAGCCCGATACAGCGACATATGCGACATGCCGCTGAAATCCACGTCGATCAATTCACCCAGCGAACTCTCCGTCTGCAGCCAGTTCCAGGTGGCAAGCTCGGAGCCAGGCTGCGCCATGCGGCCGACCAGACTGCCCAATATGGCGGCGCGCATGACCCCGTTGATGCCCAACTCCGTCGACTTCTCCACCAGGCCGAGTTGCGACACGGCGTGCAGCGCGGCATGCTCGACGCCGACCGAGCGTGGCTGCAAAAGCTGCAGGGAGTCGATGTCGACTTCCTGTATGTCCTGCTTGGCAGCGCCGTCACCGTCAGGCTCGTCCGCGCCACCCTCTGGCTGATCGCCAGATTCCGCTTGCGGCGCGCGAGCGATCAACTGTGCGAAATAGCGCTGAGCCAAACGCTCGATATGTTCCGTGCACTGAATCGGCAGCAACACCGCCTGCGGCTGCATGAGCTGCTCGATGCGGCTGCACAGCACCGGCCAGTCATCTTGCTTGACGGCGAAATTCCTGCCGAGATTGAGTACGGTAATCTGGCGCACGCGGCCGCCGATACGCTCGCCACGGACGAGTCGATAGGTGAAGTAGCCTTCACCCGTAATCTTGTTGTTGGTTCTGGTTTGGCGGATATACATACCCACAATGCTACAGGAAATGCAAGCGAAAATACCACGACGACTAAAATATTATGGCACAACAAAACGATATCAAAAATCAGATACAATAAAAACAATGCGTTACGGTTGCGAAAGATAGAAAAACGACAATATATGACATCGTCATGTTAAAGGTGGGTTAATTGCCGCCAGACTTTATCGACACCGTAGACCTGCAGATTGGCTCGCCAAACGCGCTCAATCTGTGGGGCCAAGGCGAGGTCGCTGCGGGCGCGCGCCGGCAACAAAGCCGGATCGCGTCGCCGCGCCACGTGGCGACGGTAGCCCGACGGGGCGACCTGCAAGACCTTGCAGATCGGCTCGACCCCGAAGGTTACTCGGTGGGCGTCGACGAAGTCCCTCAGGACTTGAGTCGGCGGTCGAGCTCCGCCTGGGCGAAAAACGCGCTGGCGAGTTTCAGGATTTCGTTGGCACGGCGCAGCTCTTTGACCTCACGTTCCAGCTCTTTGAGACGCTGCTGATCGGCTGTAGTGGGGCCGCTGCGCAGGCCGGCATCGCGTTCATGCTGCCGCAACCAGCCATGCAAGGTTTGCGGCACGCAGCCTATCTTGGCTGCAATGGACTCGATGGCTGACCACTGCGACGGATGTTCGCCCTGGCTCTCCAACACCATGCGCACAGCGCGCTCGCGAACTTCCGGGGAGTACTTGACGGGTTTCTTCATGGCTCTATTCTCTCAAGAGTTAGAGCCTCCTCAAAATCCGGGGCGGTTCACCAGCGTACAGTTGCGATGTGATGACGAGTCCTGCGACATATGCGCCGCCAAGCGCAGCTAACATGACGACATGGTCGACAAGCGTGGACACATGAAAACCATATAGACCTATCATCGTACACAGGACAGCCGTCCCAGCAACGAGCGCACTGAGGCGATAAAAGATCGCGAAATGGACAGCGACAAGTGTCGCTGGGCGCGCTCTTAATTCCGCGTCGAGTAATGACTTCATGTCTCCACTGCTCATTGGCTTACTTCCTTCCGTTTGCGACAACGCCGTCGACGTGGTTACTTGACCACCTTCAAGTGCTGACGGCGGTATTGAAGTTGCTGGTAGGCGAAGACCCAGGCGTTGTAAGCACCCAGTTGGTTGCTCCCGTAGCCCGTCGCGCCGAGCGCCTCACACTTGTAGCCGCGCTTGTGGCGAGTGATATGGGGTTTCGACAGGTTCATCGTTCGTCGCCTTCCTCGATCAGCCAGCCGCCACGGTACCCGGC
>JBOICL010000422.1:0-2313 GCA_050740055.1 Stenotrophobium sp. | reverse complement strand
GGGCACATCAAGGGACATCTGCACTTCGGCGACTGAGTTCAGGCTGCCGCAGCGCTTGCATGGAATGAAGGCCCAGATTCATGAACGAACAGACTACCTCACAAGTCCCCGGCTTCACTTCTGAACGATTCAGCTACAAGGATCAGCCACGCGAGGTATTCCGGCGCGGCAGCGGGCGCGCAGTGATCGTGATGTCGGAGATTCCCGGCATCACGCCGCAGGTCGCGCGCTTTGCCACACGCGTGGCCGACGCCGGATTCTCGGTTTACATGCCGCAACTGTTCGGCACGCCGATGCGTCCACTGTCGCCGGCCAGCCTTGCCAGCGCGCTGGCACAGGTTTGCATCAGCCGTGAATTCCGTCTGCTCGCGGCAAATCAATCCAGTCCCATTGTTGACTGGCTACGCGCACTCGCACGTCACGCGCACGAAGAAGGTGGCGGTGTGGGCGTCGGTGCCATCGGCATGTGTCTCACCGGCAATTTCGCGCTGGCAATGATGCTAGATGCGCCGGTAATTGCGCCGGTGCTGTCACAGCCTTCACTACCAGGCGGAATCACGAAAACCCAACGCTCCGCCCTGCACGCCTCGCCACGCGAAATCGAAGCCGCGCACGAAAAAATCGATCGCCACGGCGCGCGCATCCTCGGTCTGCGCTTTGACGGTGACCCGATGTGCCGCCGTGAGCGCTTCGAGCGCCTACGCGAGGAATTTGGCGATGCCTTTGAGAGCATCGAGATTCCTTCAAAATTCGCCAATCCTGATGCCCCCAAGCCTGCGCACAGCGTTGTCACCACGCATTTGATTGACGAGGAAGGACAACCCACACGCGCCGCTCTGAATCGCGTCATCGCGTTCTTCAAGTCGCAGCTTAACGTCGTTGCCTGATCGCACGGCCCCATCAATTTCGTGCACTATTCGTGCAGTAAATTTCAACCTTCATTGCAGGCAGAACATATGACCACTATCAATCCAGCCGCTTCGGTACTCGTCACCGGCGCCAGCGGCTATATCGCCAGTTGGATCGTCAAATACCTGCTCGAAGCGGGCCATACCGTGCACGGCACGGTGCGCGATCCGGCGAAGAAGAAAGGGCTTGAGCACTTGCAGGCGCTGGCCGCACAGCACAAGGGGCGGCTGAAACTGTTCAAGGCAGAGTTGCTCGACCAGGGCAGCTACGACGCAGCGATGCATGGCTGCGAACTGGTGATGCACACCGCCTCGCCCTTCGTCATCAGCGGCATCAAGGATGCCTACGAAGACCTGGTGCGCCCGGCGCTGGAAGGCACGCGCAACGTGCTGGAAAGCGTCAACCGTACGGCCAGCGTCAAGCGCGTAGTGCTGACCAGCAGCGAGGCTGCGATCTACGGTGACAACATCGACGCGAAGGACGCGCCCAATCACACGCTGGATGAATCACATTGGAACACCAGCAGCAGCGTTGAGCATCAGCCCTATCCCTACTCCAAGGTTGCAGCAGAAAAAGAAGCCTGGGCCATCCAGCAGAAACAGGTGCGCTGGGACCTGGTAACAATCAATCCCGGCCTGGTGCTCGGCCCCTCACTGACTCGCGCCAGCGCCTCCACCAGCCTGGTGTTCATCAGGCAACTGGCTAACGGCACCATGTTCCCCGCCGCGCCGTACCTGCCGATGGGCGTGGTGGACGTGCGCGACGTAGCACTGGCGCACATCAAGGCGGGTTTCACGCCTGCTGCCAAGGGCCGCCACGCCACCAGCGCGGGCGACTCCACGCCGCTGGAAATGGGGCGCCTGCTGCGCAAGCGCTTCGGCAACAAGTACCTGTTCCCGCTGTTCCTGGCGCCCAAGTTTATGGTCTGGCTGATGGCGCCGATGGCAGGGCTGACGCGCAAGTACGTGAGCCTCAACGTCGGCCATCCGCTGCACTTCGACAGCAGCAAGAGCCGCCGCGAACTGGGCCTCGAATACCGGCCGCTGGAACAGACGCTGGCCGATCATTTCTCGCAACTGCTTGACGATGGCCTGATCCGCAGGCGTGGGTGAATTTGAATGACTGCTGACGAAACCGGCGACGCGCGCAAACGCATTCCGCGCGACAAAATCAACGACTACACGCGCGAGATGGCGGCGCAGCGCCGCGAATTCGTGCGCGGGCACAACGGCGCGGAACTGACGCATGTCGGGCAGTATTCCTTCGATCCGGGCGTGCTGCCCGGCAACATCGAGAATTTCACCGGCGTCGCGCAGGTGCCGATCGGTATTGCCGGGCCGCTGCGCATCAACGGCGAACACGCACGCGGCGATTTCTACGTGCCGATGGCGACCACCGAAGGCA
>JBOICL010000421.1:0-2436 GCA_050740055.1 Stenotrophobium sp. | reverse complement strand
GCCTCCGGGTCCACCGTATTGCCCTTGGACTTGGACATCTTTGCGCCGTCCTTCAGCACCATGCCCTGCGTCAGCAGGCGCGTGAACGGCTCGGATACCGTCGTCAGGCCGCTGTCGCGCATCAGTTTCTGGAAGAAACGTGCATACAGCAGATGCAGGATCGCGTGCTCGATGCCGCCGACGTACTGGTCCACCGGCAGCCAGTAAGCCGCGCGCTCATCCAGCATCGCCTTGTCGCTGTCCGGGCAGGCAAAGCGTGCGAAATACCAGGACGACTCGAAGAAGGTGTCGAAGGTATCCGTCTCGCGCCGCGCGGGCTGGCCGCACTTGGGACAGGCGCATTCGTAAAAGCTTGGCGTTCTCGTCAGCGGCGAGGCCGCGCCATCGGGCATCAAGCCTTCCGGCAGAACCACCGGCAACTGATCCTCTGGCACCGGCTGCGCATCGCAGGTCTTGCAGTAGATGATGGGGATTGGGCAACCCCAGTAGCGCTGGCGCGAGACGCCCCAGTCGCGCAGGCGGTAGTTCACGCGGCGGCGGCCCTGGTTAAGTTTCTCAAGTTTGGCGGCAATGGCATTAAAAGCCTGCGCGAAGTTCAGGCCATTAAATTCGCCGGAGTTGATGCAGATGCCGTATTCGACATAGGCCGCGAGAGAAACATCAAGCGCGGCTTGCGTGTTTACCGTAATCACCGGCTTTACCGGCAAGCCATACGTCCGCGCAAACTCCCAGTCGCGCTGGTCGTGTGCCGGCACCGCCATCACCGCACCGGAGCCATAACCCATCAGCACGAAGTTCGCTGCCCAGACCGGCACTTTTTCACCGGTCAGAGGGTGAATCGCCTCGATGCCCAGAGGCACACCCTTCTTTTCCATCGTCTCCAGCGTCGCCTCGGCCACACCGGATTTCTTCGCTTCCTCGACGAAGGCTGCCACCTTCGGATCACGCGTTGCGGCGGCCAGCGCCAGCGGATGCTGCGCCGCCACGCTGATGAAGGTCACGCCATAAAGCGTATCCGGTCGCGTGGTGTAAACGGTGAGATGCCCGCTGCCATCAGCCAGTTGGAAATCGATCTCCACGCCCTCGCTGCGGCCGATCCAGTTTTCCTGCATCGTGCGCACCGCGTCCGGCCAGCCGTTCAGGTTTTTCAGTTCGGCCAGCAACTCGTCTGCATAGGCGGTTATCTTGAGAAACCACTGCGGAATCTCGCGCTGTTCGACCAGCGCACCGGAACGCCAGCCGCAGCCGTCGATGACCTGCTCGTTGGCGAGTACGGTCTGATCCACAGGGTCCCAGTTGACGATGGAGTTCTTGCGGTAAACCAGCCCTTTCTTGTAAAGCTGGATGAACAGCCACTGCTCCCAGCGGTAGTAGTCCGGCTGGCAGGTTGCCAGTTCGCGGCTCCAGTCGTAGGCCAGCCCCAACTGGCGCAACTGGCCACGCATGTAATCCATGTTGGCGTAAGTCCACTCCGCAGGCGGCACGCCGGATTTCATCGCTGCATTTTCGGCCGGCAGGCCAAAAGCATCGAAACCCATCGGCTGCATCACGTTCCTGCCGCGCATGCGCTGATAGCGAGCGATCACGTCGCCGATGGTGTAGTTGCGCACATGGCCCATGTGCAGACGGCCGGACGGATACGGAAACATGGAGAGGCAGTAAAACTTCTCGCGGCTACTATCCTCCACCGCGCGGAAGGATTGATGCCGCTCCCAGTATTCCTGGGCTGCGCGCTCGACATCGACAGGCTGATACTGCTCTTGCATGGGCTGTTGATACTGCTGGAAATTAATAGGCGCGCAGTTTAGCAGTGCAGTAATCCACGCCCTTCATCGCCTTGGACGCCGCCACTATTAGGTGACCTATGACATTTATAGGCACAATTTTATTCAGCAAGCCATTTATATCCTATTGTATTAATTAATTTTTATTTACGTGAAAATTTGGCATGAAATTCGCGTTTAAAGCTTAATGCCGAAAAAAGCAGCGCAAGCATGTGCTAACAAATTGGCGCGCTGCTGAACATTTTAGGGATTTTATCAACATGAAAAAAGTGCAACAGGGCTTTACACTGATCGAGTTGATGATCGTGGTCGCGATCATTGGCATCTTGGCAGCCATTGCCATCCCGGCTTATCAGGATTACGTCACCCGCTCAAAAGTCACTGAAGTGATAGCTCAGGCTGATGCCTGCAAGACCTCGGTCGCGGATTATTTCCAAACGCAAGGACGGCTTCCCTCGACCACCCAGATGCCAGGCTGCAGCGCACATACCACCCAATACGCTGCTGGGCTGAATGTCACCAATGGCGTTATCACGGTGGGAACGAATGGCAGCCTCAGCACCGCGATAGGCGGCGCGGCAAATTATGTGCTGTCTCCGTATGGGACGGACCCTACGAAACCGTTGTTCTGGACCTGTTCCAGTGCGGGCAC
>JBOICL010000420.1:0-10814 GCA_050740055.1 Stenotrophobium sp. | reverse complement strand
GGCGGCACGCCCTGCGGCAGGTCGCTGGCGCCGACCGCCACGCGCAGGCTGTGACCCTTGGCGATCATCGCACTGGCCGGGAATATCTCCACGGGCACCAGCACCGGGGTACCGCTGGTCAAAGGCTGCACCGAAGCCTGGGTAAACGGATGCCAAGGTTGGATCATCAGGCCGTTGAGATAACGCGAGCGCGTCGTATCCACCTCGCGCAGCGAGGCGGTCTGAATGCCGTTGCTCAGCGCGGTGACTTTGCCGCTGCCATCGACATCGTCGACGCGCACCGACAGGCCGGCGTCGCTGGCCGTGGTCGAGATCCACACGTCAGCCTCGATCGGGCCGTTGATGTACATGTCCTGAGTCAGCGGCGCGGTCTGGTATTTCACGTCGGTCAGTTCCGCCACGCTGTCGTCGGTAAGGCAAGGCAGTGGAGCGTACCCGAGAGCTCCGGCGGTCCACTGTGCGGCGCTGATCGAGCACAGGCCGTTGATCGGCTCCTGAGCTGTCGCATTGGAGGCCTCGGCGGTAGTGGGCGCGGTGGTGGACAGGCTCTGGTTGCCGCGCAGGTAGAGCTGTTGCGCCCGCACTTGCGGATTGGGCCAGTCGGTGGAGGTCACATAATGACCGTAGCCGCTGACGTACTGGGTGACGTTGGGCAGCCGGTCGGCGCCGACGCTCATGCCCTTCACATACTGATCGAACCACTGCAGTTCGATATGGTCGAACACTGGCACACCGTCCACCGGCAGGCCAGACCCCGACGTGAAGTGCTCCCATGGGCCAATCAAGAGCTTGGCCGGGGCATGGGTCTTGATTGCTTCGTAGTTCAGCGGCTCGCCACGTTGGAATATGTCGTGCGTCCCGCCGACGATGAAGGTCGGCACGGTGATCTTGTTATCGTTTTCCAGCGGCGAGCGGACCTGCCAGAAAGAGCCACGGGTCGGGTTGTCATAGACGGTACTCGGATCACCGGCTACGCCCTTCAGGACGGTGGGTACCTGGAAGTTTGTGACCGCACTCAGGATATGGTCCACAACAGCGGGAATGCCCACCGACGGGTCGGTCAATACGGTCAGATCAGCGATGCCGGCCACCGACACCACGCCCAGCCAGAGCGGGACGAAGGTCGGATTGACTTGGCCGCCGGTGAAGACGGTGTCGCGATAGCCGTCACCGATAGGAGCCAAGGGCATCGCTGCTTTCACCGCCGGGTGATTTTGCGCAGCGGTGAGAATAGCGGTGATGCCGTCATACGATCCTCCAAACAGTCCAATAGCGCCATTGAACCAGGATTGCTGCGTGATCCAGTTGACGACATTGCCATAATCCGACTGCTCGTCAGCGCCAAAGGCGTCCCATGAGCCGGTGGACTGGCCGGTGCCCCGCACGTCCACGACGACAGTGACATAACCGTGTTCGATGATGAAGGGATCGGCATTACTAACGGTGCTGTTGTTGTACGCGGTCTGGTTCAGTACCGTGGGAAAGGTGCCTGGAATCGCCTTGCCGCTGCTGTCGGCTGGCAGCGTCACGTAGGTTGCCAGTTGGGTGCCGTCTGGCATGGTGATGTACTGGACGTTTTGCGCGACGGTGTTCGGATACAGCGCCGGTGGGTTGTAGTCGGCCCATTTGGCGCCGGCGTTGCTGGTGATCGAAGTGCCGGGCTGACTGGTCAGTGCGCGCGTGCCCAGCGTGGTCCAGGATGATGCAGCCGTGCCGGTCCCGGACGGGGTAGCGGGCGCACTGCTGCTGCCACAGCCGGTAAGCAGCATCGCGGCGGCCATCATGGCAGCAAGAGATGGGCGGATGTCCGGTGCTTTCAGTGGAATCGATACGAATATTCTCCTATTTGTTTTTGTGGAACGGATCGCTGTCCGGCGTCGGGCAAAGGGTAAGGTTGCTGCAGCACCAGCGGCTGACGGCGCCGAGGTGCCGCTGCAGGCGCACAGCGTCAGGGTCCACAGGCCGGCGGCGCAAGCCATTGCTGTTTTCAAGTCGATCTCCTCCGTTCCGGCGTAGTTGTCGCCGGTTCGTCGAACTATCGCGCGACGCGGTTTCCGGCGCTTGGATGAAACGCCTGCCCGGCAGGGCGGCTGTTTCAGCCAGCGCCGAAATCGTCGCCGATCAGCAGGCGCACCTTGCGGGGATCGATGATTGCCGAGGGATTCATGCCAGTGATCTCGCGGGCCACGCGGTCAGCATGGGAGAGGTCGTAGAAGCCGGCATCATGGGCGATTTGGGTCAGGCTGACGCCGCGCCGCCACAGCGCCACCGCCTTCCAGGCTGTGACCCAGCGCAGGTACTGCGACATGCTGCAGCCGAGGTGCTGGCGAAACAGCGCGCGCAGCCGCGACTCTGACAGTCCGGCGGATTGCGTCAACTGTTGCTGCGGCTGTGCGTCCAGCGGCAAGCGCTCGATCGTCGCCATCAGTTGCAGGATGCGCGGGTCGCGCTGCAGCGGTGGTACAGGCGTTTCGCAGGCGATATCGATCGCGGCGTCGTAGAGCGCCCGCGCCTGTGCGAGGCCTGCCTGCGCCGGCGCCTGTCGTGCCAGCAGTGCGCGCAGTCGCGCGGCGGTGCCGGCGGTGAGTGCCTGCACCCGGCCCGGCGCCACTCGCGGCGCCAGGCGCAGGAAGGTTTCGGTGCTGATGCCGGCGTCGAAAATGCTGATGCCGCCAACCTGGGCCTTGATGAAGTCGCGCTGGACATTGCTGGCGACGATCGCCGCCTCGTGGTGTTCCACGGGGCCGCCGTTGACCGCCAGTGCGAAGCTTCCGCTGTGCGCGACGATCAGCGTGATGGACAGGCGGCGATAGGGCTGGCTGCGCCGGTCCATGACATAGGGATCGGCGTGCAGCAGGAAGCGGCGGTTCCAGATGAACAGGTGCATAGACTGCGCTCGTGGCGACAAGCCAGTTTAGGGCCCGCCCGCTGTGCGCCGGAATTGTTTAGCGATTTCTCGGATGAGACATTGAATAAGCGTTTGTTTATGAATGCGGCTGGCCGCGCCTCAGAAATGATGCGCAGGCCGCGCCGGCGGCGCCATCGGCTGGTCCATCAGGCGGCCGAGACGCGCGTCCTTCCTGGCCCAGAGGTCGTTGACCCAGGTCTGGAAGCGCGCACGGTATTCCTCGTCGTGCTCGTAGTCGCCGTGCATCAATTCGGCGGGAATCGGCATCACGTCCACGCGAATCACGAGGTCGTCCTGCTCGCCGCAGAGCCAGCTCCAGCACAAGGATTTCTGCGTCTGCCGGTAGGCGATGGTCACGTCCATCATGTCGGCGAACTGGTCGCCCATGGCATTGAGCGTGAACGACAGGCCGGCCGATTTGGGGCGCAGCAGGTGACGGTAAGGCGAGCGTTTCTTGAGGCGCTTGGTTTCGGTGAAGCGCGTGCCTTCGAGGAAGTTCACCACCGTGACCGGCTCGCTGCGGTAAATCTCGCAGGCGCGGCGCGTGGTTTCGAGATCGTCATGGCGTAGCGCCGGATTGGCCGCAACCTCTTCGCGTGTATGCCGCTTCATGAAAGGAAAATCCATCGCCCAGCAGGCGACACCGATGATCGGCACGTACATCAGTTGCTGCTTGAGGAAGAAACGCGGCAGCGGCACACGGTTGTGCAGCAGGTCGAACAGGATGACGATGTCGGCCCAGGACTGGTGGTTGCCGATCAGTAGATAGCTGCGGTTGGGGTCGAGCTGGCCGCGAATGTCCACCTGCCACTGCGCCGGATGGATCAGGCGGAACAGCAGTTGCACCACGCCCGCCCACTGCACCGCGACACCGACGCAGTAGCGGCTGCAGCCGCGCTGCAGCGGCGCATACGGAATCAGCTTGAGCAGGATCGCTGGCGCCAGAAACACGAACGCGCCAATGACCGATGCAATCAGGGCGATGGCGGTGATGAGGCCCACCAGCGGGCCTGGAAGCAAAAGCGAGAACATGCGGCGCTCTCCTTATCTCGGTGACGAACTCTGGTGGTAATGCGGGCTCAGATCCCGCACCGCCTCGATCATCGCCGCCGCGTGTTCCGGCGGCGTCTGTTGCAGGATGCCGTGACCGAGGTTGAACACATGACCTGCGCCATGACCGTAGCTCTCCAGTACTCTCGCGACTTCATCGCGGATGCGTTCGGGCCTCGCCAGCAGGCACAGCGGATCGAGGTTGCCCTGCAAGGCGACTTTTGCGCCGACGCGCGCGCGGGCATCGCTCAAATCGGTGGTCCAGTCCACACCCAGCGCCGCGCAGCCGCTGTCGGCCATTTTCTCAAAATGCTGTCCGCCATTCTTGGTGAACAGGATGACCGGAACCTGCGGCGCGAAGGCTTTCAGCTTTTGCACGATGCGCCGCATCGGTTCCAGCGAGAACCGTGCATAGGCCGCAGGGCTCAGCACGCCGCCCCAGGTATCGAAGATCATCACAACATCCGCTCCGCTGGCGATCTGTGCTGATAAATAGAGCGCCACCGCGTCGGAAAGTTTCGTCAGCAATCTGGCCAGCAGTTCCGGTTCGTCGAACATCAGCTTCTTGCTGTGCGCGAATTCGCGGCTGGCGCCGCCTTCGATCATGTAGGTCGCCAGCGTCCATGGACTGCCGGCGAAACCGATCAATGGAACCGAGCCGTTGAGCGCGGTCTTGATTGTGCGCACCGCGTCCATGACATAGCGCAGCTCGGCTTCGGGATCGGGCACGCCGAGTTTGTGTATCGCTTCTGCGCAGCGCAGCGGACGGTCGAACACCGGGCCTTCGCCTTCGACGAAACGCAGGCCCAGACCCATCGCGTCGGGGATGGTAAGAATGTCGGAGAACAGGATCGCCGCGTCGAGACCGTAACGCGCCAGCGGCTGCAGGGTCACTTCGCAGCACAGTTCCGGATTGCGGCACAGGTCCATGAAGCCGCCGGCCTTCGCGCGGCTGGCGCGGTATTCCGGCAGATAGCGCCCAGCCTGGCGCATCATCCATACCGGCGTGCGGTCCACCGGCTGACGCTTGAGCGCGCGCAGGAACAGATCGTTCTTAAGCGAGGGCACGGGCAATCTCGTCTTGCATCGCGATGGCCGCGGCGCGCGGATCGGTGGCATCGCGGATCTGGCGGCCGACCACGATGTAATCCGCACCGGCGCGGATGGCGCGCTCTGGCGTCATCACGCGCTTCTGGTCGCCATCGGGCTTGTTTTCGACGGGGCGGATACCCGGCGTCACGCAGATCAGTTCGCGCGGCGCTTCCAGCCGCAGCTTCTCCACTTCCATCCCGGAGGACACCACACCGTCGCAGCCCGCCTGCAAGGCACGGCGCGCACGCGACAGCACCAGATCGGCGACATTGCACTGGAAGCCCATGTCATCGAGATCACCCTGGTCGAGACTGGTGAGTGCCGTCACCGCCAGCACCTTGAGCGGGCCGGATTTGGCTTGCGCCGCAGCTTCCATGATCGCCTGGTTGCCGTGGATGGTGGCGAAATTCGCGCCGCGCTCAGCGAGATTCCTGATTGCCCGAGCGACGGTTTCCGGGATGTCAAAAAATTTCAGGTCGACAAACACTTTCTTGTTCTTGCCACGCAGCCAGTCGAGCAGGTCGAAGAAGCCCGGCGCCATGCAAAGTTCGAGGCCGATCTTGTAGAAGCTGACGGCATCGCCCAAACGGTTCACCAGCGCTTGCGCCTGTGCGGCTTCGGGAACATCAAGCGCGACTATGAGGCGCTCACCGACGGGGATGATTTTAGGCACGATTAAATTCCAGTGAGCAGAAGATCAGTTGCCGCAATAAAGTCGGCACGACCCTCCTTCAGATTGGTGACGGCGCTGCCCAGTTGACGCTTGGGCAGGCCTGCCATTTCCTGAACCAGAACCACATATTTTCTGCCCTGAATACTCACTACCGGATTGATGACGCGGCTAGGCTGAGAAAATTTCGAACGCAGGATCAGGGGTGCAACAATGCGCGTTTCAAGCATGGAGACCGCTTCTGCCTGAAGGTCAAGCAGATACGGAAACAATTCACGCGTCGGCTGGAGATTGCGATAAACGTCGAATTGCGACATGCCGGATGCTCAGAACCGGCGCAGGCCATTGCTGAACACGCCATGCCGTTCAACATGGGCGTTGTAGGCAGCAATCGCCGCCTTGTTCTCTTCCTGCCAGCGTTGCGCACGGTCATGCTTGAGCACTTCACGCAGGGTTTGTTCAAGAAACCGCGAAAGATTCAGCCCTTGCGCACGCGCTTCCTTGAGCAGGTCGGCGGGCAAGCTCAGGTTGACCGGCTTCTTGGCCTTGACCGGATGGGGTGCGGCGGGATGATTCATGGAATTTCCTCGGATGCGCATTAGTCATGCGCATGATATGCGCATGGCATTCTACAGAAGTGCGGCGATTTTTTCCGGCGTCGGCGCCCCCAGCGCCTTCAGCTCCTGTGCAAACAGAACAATGCGCCACTCCTCCAGAGGCCAGCGCGCCGCATGAAAAGGCTGCGGCAGGCGCGAGACCACTTTCTGCACCTGCGCCGTCAGTTCGGCATCGCGCGCGGGTTTGTTGGCCAGCCTTTCCAGCCGTATGCCCGCCGCCTTGAGATAAACCGCGATGCGCGGCCATTGCGCTTCGGGAATCTCACCGGCGAAGCCGGGCGCGAACAGCGTGTCGAGTTGTCCGCGCAGATCGTTCAGCGATTCCGGCCAGTGCTGGCCCAGCGCGCGCAGTCTGCGCCTGAGCTCGGCGGCGGAGAGCAGCCACACGCAGACTTCATCCAGCATCTGCGCCGCTTGCCGGCCGAACTCGCTGCGCTGCATGAGTGCGGCGTTGAACTGCGCCTGCGTCCGGATCGCATCGAGGTTCCACGCGCCTGCCGCCGCGCGTTCGGCCGTGGCACGCGCCAGTTCTTCCGGCGTGTGGGGCGCGCCCACTAGTGCCAGGTGGAGTTTTGTTTTTGCGGTCTTGGTCAGATCGCGCATGCGATCAGGAAGCTTGGCCAACAGCAGTGCGCGAACGCCTTTGCGATGTGCCGTAGCCGCCGCATCGGGCGATTCGAACAGCCGCAGGGCGATGGCGCCGCCAACATCCGTCAGCGCCGGATAGACGCGTGCGCCGCTGGCCAGGCTCACATGATCCGGCAGATCGCCGAAATCCCAGTCGGTGAGTTTTTCGCGCACCCACTGGCGTGCGCTCTCATCCTGCGCAGCAGCCTGCGTCAGCGCCGCACGCGCGGGCCCGGCATAGCGCTGCTGCAAAATCTTCAGCGTTTCGCCTTCGGCCATGATTTTGCCGGCAGGATCTTCCACCACGAGGCGTGGCCTGAGATGCGCGGGCAGCTTGTCGGGCGCGAAGTCGGCGGGTTCGAGCTTCACGCCGGTCATGGCGTGAAAGTGCGAACAGATCGCGGCGAGGAAATCGCCTTCCGGCACTTCCATACGGCTGGCCAACGCAGTGGAATATTCCGCCGCGGGCGTGCAGAAGCGCCGCAGGTGTTGTGGCAGCGTGCGAATCAGGCCCTCAATGCGCGCCGCACGCAGTCCCGGCACCAGCCAGTCGAAAAGATCGCCAGGCAGGGCATACAACTGTGCCAGCGGGATGTGAAAACTCACGCCGTCGGCATCCACGCCCGGATCGTGCGCATAGCTCAAGCCCAGGTCCATACCTCCGATCCGGATATGGTCGGGGAACAGGTGGGCGACATCCGCATTGGCGCCGGCCTTCAGCACATCGGCTTCGCTTATCAGCAGGTTCGCGCCGAATTTCCTCGCGCCCTCGCCCGGCTTCTGCGCCGTGCGCACCGAACCGGCTTCCGTCCCCAGCTTGCGCAGCCAGGCCTTGAGTCCGGCCACGGTGCAGACCTCCGCAGGCACGCGCTGCTCGTAGAACGCGAACAGCTGGTCCTCGTCCGCGAGCAAATCAGGACGGCGCAGTTTGGCTTCCTTCTCGCGTATCTCCTCCACCAGCGCGAGATTGCGTTGCAGGAAGTCCAGCTTGTTGGGCCAGTCCCCGCGCACCAGTCCTTCCAGGATGAAAATGCGCCTCGCTTCCACCGGTTCCAGCGAACCGTAGTGGCGCTGCTGCTTCACCAGCTGCAAACCGAACAGGCTCTGGTGTTCGGTTGCGGTGACCTCGCCGCGCTCGCCGTTCCACTGTGGATGCGTGAGCGTGCGCTTGACCAGATGCGCGCCAACTTCCGCCAGCCATTCGGGTTCGATGGCGGCGTTGACACGCGCGAACAGCTGGCTGGTCTGCGCCAGCTGCGCGGACAGCAGCCACTGCGGCGGCTTCTTCGCCAGGGCGGAGCCGGGAAAAACCTTGAAGCGCCGCCCGCGCGGCCCCTGGAACTCCGGCTTCTCCGGCACCTTGAGGCCGATGTGATCGATGAGACCGGCGGCCAGGCATTTGTGAATCTGCGGATACAGTTCGTCCAGCGTCAGCGTGGTCTTGTGCGCGACTGAGGATTGGTCCGTGCCGAGCAGGTCGCAGATCTGCTTGTACACCGCCTCCCATTCCTCCATGCGCAGGAACGAGACGTAGTGGTCGCGGCACAGGCGCCGCAGCTGGCGGTTGGACCCGGTTTCACTCCACCCCTGCCAGCGCGCCCACAGGTTGAGCAGGGACAGAAAGTCAGAACGCGGATGCCGCCACTCCGCATGTTTCTTGCGTGCGGCCTCCTGCGCGTCCGGCGGCACCTCGTGCGGGTCCTGCACCGACAGCGCAGCGGCCAGCACGCAGATCATGTCCTGCACCGGCGTGCCACGTCCGGCCATCGTGATGCGCGCGATTCGCGGGTCCAGCGGCAGGCGCCCGAGTTCGCGGCCGAGACGGGTCAGGCGGCGATCATCGTCCAGCGCGCCCAGCGTCTGCAGCAGACGGTAGCCTTCGGACACATGCCGGTTTTCCGGTGCATCCACCCAGGGGAATTCGTCCACGTCGCCGAGGTTCAGCGAGGCCATTTGCAAAATGACGCCCGCGAGGTTGCTGCGCAGGATTTCCGGTGTGGTGAACGGCGCACGTGCGGCGAAATCGTCTTCGGCGTACAGCCGCACGCACACGCCCGGCCCGACGCGGCCGCAGCGGCCCGCGCGCTGATTGGCAGCGGATTGCGCGATCGCCTCGATCTGTAACTGCTGCACGCCCAGGCGCGGCGAGTAGCGGTTGACGCGTGCAGTGCCGCTGTCCACCACGTAGCGGATGCCGGGCACTGTCACGGAGGTTTCGGCGACGTTGGTGGACAGGATGATGCGTGGCGCGGCACCGCTGGAAAATACCTTGTCCTGCTGCTGCGCCGGCAGGCGTGAATATAGCGGCAGCACTTCGGCGCGTGGAAAGCGTCCGGGCAGCGAACGTCCCAGGTCGCGGATTTCGCGCTCACCGGGCAGGAACACCAAAGTGTCACCAACGTGCCCAGCCCGCCAGAGTTCGTCGATGGCGCTGGCGACCTGATCTTCCAAGTCTTCGTCCTTGTCCTGCGATCGGTAACGCGTCTCGATCGGATAACCGCGGCCTTCCACGGTGAAGATCGGCGCGCCATTGAAATGCGCAGCGAGCCGTTCCGGGTCCAGTGTCGCCGAGGTGACGATCAGCTTGAGGTCGGGTCGTCTGGGCAGCAGATGCTTGAGCCAGCCGAGTAGAAAATCGATGTTGAGGCTGCGCTCATGCGCCTCGTCGAGGATGATGGTGTCGTAGGCCAGCAGTTCGTGGTCGCGCTGCAATTCCGCGAGCAGGATGCCATCGGTCATCAGCTTGACCAGCGAGCGCTCAGAAATGCGCCGGTCGAAGCGTGTTTCGTAGCCGACCAGATCGCCGAGGTTCGTGTTCAGCTCGCGCGCGATGCGGTTGGCGACGCTGCGCGCGGCCAAGCGACGCGGCTGGGTGTGGCCGATCAGCCCGCGCATGCCGCGTCCGAGTTCGAGGCAGAGCTTGGGCAACTGCGTGGTCTTGCCGGAACCGGTCTCGCCGCAGACCACGATGACCTGGTTGGCGCTGATCGCCGCCAGCAATTCCTCGCGCGCCTGCACTACCGGCAGTTCTTCGGGATACGCGATCTGCGCCGGTTTCAGCCGCGCGCGATTCTCGGCGGCGAGCAGCGCCTTCTGCACCTCCCGTTCGAAACGCACCGCATCGAATTTCGCCGGGCGCGCCAGCGCCAGCGTGCGCGCCAGGCGTTCGGCGTCGCGCAGGAGCAGTTGCGCGCGTAAGGCGTCGAATTGCGCCGCCAGGGCGGGAAATCCTGTCACGTGTGCAATGAAGCTTGAGGGCTTTACGGTTGCAACTGCTGCAAAGACGGCAGGTATTTTTCGAGTTCAGCGACCCGCGCTTCGAGCGCTTCGATACGCGCTTCCAGCGCAGCGCTTGAATTTCGATCTCCGCTTGCGCGCGCCGGCGTCGCATTCACTATCTCTGAAATGTCCGGCTGCCCGCAAAACAGATGCGCGTAGCGCGCCTCCTTCTGGCCGTGCGCGCGCGGCAGCAGGGTGGCCAGCGGCTGCGCGCGGTCGGAGAGATCGTTGAGCGCAAACGTGACGCCCTCGATATCCGCCGGGCCGCCGAGGCCGGAAGCGTTGGCGCGCAACTCGGACAGTGTCTGCGGGCCGCGCAGGATCAGGGTTGCAAGCACGGCCATCATCGGCGGCTTGAGCAGCAGCTGGTTATGGAAATGATGCCGCCACTTGGGCACACGGCCGCCGAAATCGTCACGGGCGACGAGCCTGTGCTGCTCCAGCGCGTTGAGCGCCGCGCCGGTGTCGCCTTCGCCGAGGTTCATCACCGGGCTGCGGCTGGTCTTCTGGTTGGCGGCGAGCATGATGGCGTTGACCGTCATCGGATAGTTTTGTGGCGTGGTGATGGATT
>JBOICL010000419.1:0-7198 GCA_050740055.1 Stenotrophobium sp. | reverse complement strand
GGTCAGCAGGTTGGCAGCCTCGGCATCGGTGCGGGCGAGAACAATCGTCGGCACGCCCATAACGTCGGCGGCGAAGCGCGCGGCAACCAGCTTCTCGATCGCTTCCTGAGTCGGCACCAGCACCTTGCCGCCCATGTGACCGCACTTCTTCACGGCCGCGAGCTGGTCCTCGAAGTGCACGCCGGCGGCGCCGGAGGTGATCATGTTCTTCATCAGCTCGAAGGCGTTGAGAACGCCGCCGAAGCCGGCCTCTGCGTCTGCCACAACAGGCAGGAAGTAGTCGATGAAGCCCTTGTCGCCGGGGCTGACACCGCGCGACCACTGAATCTCGTCCGCGCGCTTGAAGGAGTTGTTGATACGGCGGACCATGGTCGGCACGGAGTCATACGCGTACAGCGACTGGTCCGGATACATGGTTTCGCTGGTGTTGCCGTCGGCGGCGACCTGCCAGCCGGACAGATACACGGCTTCGAGGCCAGCCTTGGCCTGCTGCATGGCCTGACCCGCGGTGATCGCGCCGAAAGCGTTGACGTAGCCTTTCTTGGCCTCGCCATTGACGAGCTTCCAGAGCTTCTCGGCGCCGCGCTTGGCGAGCGTGTAATCAAGCTGGACGCTGCCCCGCAGGCGGACGACATCAGCAGCCGAATACGTGCGCTTGACAGTCTTCCAGCGGGAATTGGTCGCCCAGTCTTTCTCAAGGGCCTTGATTTGCTCGTCACGAGTGGTCATTGAACATCCTCTATGAGGTCAAGTGGAAAATCTATCTGGCGTACCGGCGCCATAAATGCGGCGCGCATTATAACGACACTTTTTTTGCAGCGCACAAGCGGCAGCCATATACGCAAAGTCAAGCACGCAGCAGCCTGTTCATTGAACACGATCCGGCGAAGAAATTTTTGTGCTTTCCTGCGCTTGCAGGCGTTTTTCATACATAGACATCAACTCCTGGGGCGTGAGGACGCCGTCGTGGTTGGTGTCGATCTCGTCAAAGTGATCGATCAGAGACTGTGGCAGTCCAGCCTTGATACATTCTTCGCGTGTGAGCGTGCCGCTGTTGTCGGTATCTGCCGCGCGAAACTGTTTTTCCCATTTTTCTTTCAGCTTCTCGCGGCGCTGCTGCAACAGCGCTTCGCGTGATGAAGCGTAGCCCGCGGGCTGCGCAAGCAGCGGCGAGGCCGCCAGTAATGGCACAATGAAAAATACGAGACGCTTCATGGAATCCGGGGGCTGCTGAAAAGCGGCGATTGCCATTCTGAACGATTTTTTCCGCGGCTACCGCGTGTGATCAAGATATCCGGCCTGACCAAACGCTATGCCGGCGCGCAGCCCGCCCTCGATAGCGTCTGCCTTAACGTGCCCGCCGGTACCGCGTTCGGACTGCTCGGCCCGAACGGCGCGGGCAAGACCACGCTGATCTCCGTTTTGACCGGCATGCTGAGCAAGGACGCGGGCGAAGTGACGGTCGGCGGCATCCACGTGGACGAGGACATCGCCGCGGTACGCCGCCTGATTGGTTACGTGCCACAGGATCTGGCCTTCTACCCCGCCCTTACCGTGATCGAAAACCTGCGGCTGTTTGCAGCACTGTCATCGGGTTCGCGTCAACAGCTCGAATTCAGCATTGAAACCGCCGGCCTGGGGAACCACTTGCGCAAGCCGGCGCACGCACTTTCAGGGGGATTGCAGCGCCGTCTGAACCTCGCCATCGGACTGCTGGGTCAGCCCAGGCTGCTGTGCCTGGATGAGCCCACCGCGGGCGTGGATCCGCAGTCGCGTCATTTCCTGATCGAGACCGTGAAACGACTGTGTGGCCAGGGCATGACTATCCTCTACACCACGCATTACCTGGAGGAAATCGAGCAGGCCTGCGAACAGGTGGCAATACTGGATCACGGCAAAATCATTGCCGAAGGCACACTACACGACCTGCTACAGCAGGGCCAGGGCAGGCTTGAAACCCTGTTTCTAAACCTGACGCGGCACGAATTGAGGGACGGCTGATGCGCCGTTTTCTCGCACTCTGTCTCAAGGAACTGCTGCTGCTGGCGCGCGATAAGCATGGCCTGTTGGTGCTGTTCGCCGTGCCCACGGTTTTTATCCTGATCATGTCGCTGGCGCTGCGCGACGCCTTCAGCCCGCAAGTGCTGACTCGCCTGCCGGTTTCGGTGGTCAACCAGGACGGTGGGCAGCTTTCAAAAAAACTTGCAGAAGACTTGAGTCGGTGGCCCGGATTTGAAATGACTAACTCCGGACATGCGCAAGTTCGCGTGGTGATACTGGACGGCTTTTCCGAACTGCTCGCGACCCGTTACGACTTCGCGAACGACTACCTCAAGGGCGAACCGGAACCCACTCTACTGCGTGTCGAATACTCGCCCAGCCTGATGCCGCAAATGAAAGCGGGCGCAGCGCTCACCGTGCGCCAGTTGGTGCAGTCCATCCAGAGCGATTACCTGCTGGAAACCGTGCTCGGCTATCCCAAGGATAAAATCCGCACGTTGCGCTATGTCAACGATCCGCGCCATCTGCCGATAGACGAAAGTTTCGTTGCACAGAACGGCCAGCGCATGCAGCCACCGACCTCGGTGCAGCAGAATGTCCCGGCATGGCTGATTTTCGCGATCTTCTTCACCGTCATTCCGCTGGCCACCACCTTCGTCATTGAGCGTGCCCAGGGCAGCCTGTTGCGGCTGCGCGCGCTCAATGTCACGGCGCTGGAGCTGTTCGCTTCCAAGGCTGTGCCTTATTACCTGGTTAATCTGGTGCAGACCGCGCTGATGCTCGCCATCGGCGTGTGGCTGGTGCCGCTGCTCGGCGGCGACCGGTTGACGCTGGGTCACAGTCCTTTCGGTTTATGGATCATCGGTTCCGCCACCAGCCTCGCCGCCATCGGCCTTGCCCTGCTGGTCGCGGTGAGCGTGCGCACCACGGTGCAGGCGACGATTGCTGGCGGTGCGATCAGCCTGATCCTCGCCGCGCTCGGCGGCATCATGGTGCCCAAGATGATAATGCCGCCCATGATGCAGACGCTCACGCAGGTCTCGCCGATGGCGTGGAGCCTGGAAGGTTTCTGGGCTATTGTTCTGCGTCAGGGAAGCTGGACTGATGTACTCGGCCCGGCCGCCGCGCTGACCGTGTTCGGATTAATCTGCCTGGCGCTGGCCGGCATGGTTTTCCGTCGCAATTCATAACGACAAGACCCTCGCATGAAAGGATCACAGGATTCCGCATTCAAGCTGCGCCTCAAGCAGCTGATCGTGAAGGAAGCTGACAAGGACATTGCGCCGGAAAGCATCGGCGACGACGTGCCGCTGTTCGGGCCGGAGTCCAGCGTGCAGTTGGATTCCATCGACGCGCTGCAAATCTCCATGGCGATCCACATGCAGTTCGGCGTGCGCGTCGAGGATCCAAAACAGGTGCGGCGCATCATGGTCAGCATCGGCACGCTGGCTGATTTCCTGCAGCCTGCCTAGATGAGCAGCCTGCGCCGGCCGGTTTATTTCACCGGCGGAGATCTCATCGGCAGTCACGGCCGCGGAATTGCCGAATCCGCCGCCGGCTGCATGGACGCGCGCGTCGCGCCAGCAAAGGTGACACTACCCAATCTGGAAGCGGACATCACTCTGCCCTACTGCGCGTCGCCGGATACACGGCTGCCTTATGAGCGCTTGCACGACGTGACCGCGGCCGCGCTAGCCCAGGCGCAGCTATCCGGTAAAGCCTTGCAGCGCACGGGCCTTTTCATCGGCACTTCCTCCGGCGATATCGCGCTGCATGAGCAGGGCTATGCGGCCGAACGGCAAGCGGGCCAGCTTGGCATCGCCATCCGTCATCCGTTTCACGGCGAAATGGCCGAGCGGATTGCGCGTGAATTCCATATCGGCGGACCGCGCTACACGCTCAGCACCGCCTGCTCCGCCAGCGCCAACGCCCTGCTCTACGCGGCCTGGATGATTCGAGAAGGCCGAATCGACCACGCGCTCGTGCTGGGTGTGGAATTCCAGAACCGCATTTCGCTGCTCGGCTTCAACAGCATGCTGCTGATTGCGCACGATGCCTGCCGTCCTTTCGATGCGGCACGCGAAGGCATCATTCTGGGCGAGGCGGTTGCAGCCACGGTGCTCAGCGCAACACCACAGAGACAGCCGCGATGGGAACTCAGCGGCGGCGGCACACTCTGCGACGCCGGTCACCCCACCAATCCGGCACCGGACAAGATCGCCGAAACCATCCGCCTGGCGCTCGCCGACGCGCAGTTGCGAGCCGGTGAAATCGTCGCGATCAAGGCACATGGCACGGGCACCGTCAGCAATGATCTCGGTGAGGGCCTGGGCATGCGTCAGGTGTTTGGCGGTCAACCTCCGCCCTTCACCTCCATCAAACCTGTGCTCGGGCACACGCTGGGCGCCTGCGGCGTGCTGGAAACGCTGGTGGCACAGGCCTGCCTGGACACCGGCCGGTTGCCTGCGACGGCGGGCTTCCGAAATATGGATACGGCACTGGGCATCGCGCCGCTCACCCGTAACGCCGCAATCGAGCGTGGCCCCGTCCTGCTCAATTTCTTTGGCTTCGGCGGCAATAATTGCAGCCTGGTGATGCGACCATGCTGAAGACCAGCGCGTCCGCCAGCCTGCACGAAGAACTGGGCGAGAACCCGGCCGATCTGCGCGCTCTGCTCAAGGCGGAAACCGGCCAGAACTTTCGCCGCATCAACCGCTTCATCGAACTGGCCCTGCTCGGCGCCCTGCGCTGCCGCCAACAGGCCGGTGCTATTGCGCCGGACACTGCGCTGTATCTGGCCTGCGATTCGCCGATGCTGGCCGACACGGTGAAAATCCTGGAGGGCATCGAGAACGAGCGGCGGCCGCCCTCGCCCTTCGAGTTCATGAATGTCTCCGGCAACATGGCCGGCTATTACGTCGCTCAGCAGTTGGGCCTCAACGGGCCGCAGTTGTCGCTGCACCGGAACAGGGCCGGACTGGAGGCGGCACTGGAACTGCTGTCGCTGGACTCCGCGCAACACCGGCGCGCGCTGATCGGCTATGTCGAGGAAGGCGTCTGGCCGCTGAGTGAGCAAAGAGCGCGGCATGGATGGACTGCGGATGCGGTGCTGTATGAATGCAGTCACTGGTTTTATTTCGATCAGGATTGCACTGCGCCTCTGGCAATCATCGAGACTGCCAGCGCCGTGTCGGCAGAGCCGGTGACGCAGGGCATGGATACGCCGTTGGCGTTGTCCCGCTACCTGGCGGGCAACGACTCGCAGCCCTTGCGCCTGGGGCATTCGCTGGTCGCACGCAAACCGCCTACAGCGTCTTGAGCAGCCGGTAGACCGCTTCTTCCTGCCCGGCGCACTGGCGCAGGCGTTCTGCGAGACTTTTGCAATCCACGCCGTCTTTCTTGCGGCCGAACTGCGCGCCCATCAATGCGAATTCGCGCCAGCCGTCGCCGGCGGCGGTCATTCTGCCCGCAGCGTCCAGCAGCAGATCGTTGTTCAGTTTTTTGCCCGCCTCCTGCAGGAACGCGGCATACATGAAGCGGAAACCGCCGCCGCCGGTGCCGATTTCCTCCTGCATGCGCACGATGTTGCCGACGTAGAGGCGTGCGTAACGGGGATCGGGATGTTTCTGCGGCAGCTTTTCGATGCTGCCCGCGAGACGGCGGATGGCGCCGACGCCGACGAAGGGCACCGGCGTATAGAGCATCATGCGCCAGGTTTTTTTGATCGCGCGCCGCACGGCCTTGTCGAGATCGAAATTCTTGTCGAACTGTTCCGGGTAGTACATCAGGCCCTTGGGAGCGAAGGCGCCCTGGGTGAAACGCGCCTTGCGCAGATCCTTCGCCGGGCAGCGCTGCGGCTGGTCGAACACCGGATCGCTGACTAGGTAATTGTCGCCGTTCTTGCCGTAGACGATCATGTTGTGCGCGTTGAAGTGGAAGCGCATGTCCGGCGGAAAATACGGCAGCCAGAACACTGAGGTTTGCAAACCCACTGGGCGGCCGGCCGCGAGTTGCGCGTCGAGCGCGGCCATCGCCTCGTCCTCGCCGCTGAAGCGTTGCGCGTGCATCTTCAGGCCGAGCGCGCCGCGCAGGCCCTTGTAGATGCTGCCGGGAAGCATGCGATACGCCGTGAGCGGAAAGCCGCCAATCTTCACGAACGGCAGATGCACGAAGGTCATCGAGGCGGATAGGCCCAGCGCCATCGGCTCGGACAGCGGCAGTCCGTAGTGCGTGAGCAGGGACGAGGTGACGCCGCTCTCGCAGTGGCCGGCGTGACGGTGCTTGAAATTCGGGACCATCATGCGGGCAGATTCCTGAGTTGTTCGACGCTCAGGCCCAGCGCATCGGCGTAGCGGCGCAGCCAGCGGTCATCAAGGCGCGCAAAAATCGCCGGGCGCAAATGACGCCGCACGCGCCACTGCCAGGTGCGCGCCGTCTCGGCCAGCATGGGGATGTCCATGCGCAACGCATACATGTGGTATTCCAGCGGCGACGCCCGCCCAGCGCGTGCGCGGATCAGCGCTTCATCGGCAAGACGCTGGTATTCGTCCACGGCATCGCGGGTGACGTTCTCTTCCATCTTCCAGCCCGAAGACGCGACCGTGGTGTAGTTGCCGGACGCATCCAGCGCGTAGATCGCCTTGCGGCCATCCTGGTAATAGCTGATGTGGTCCTGGGGCACTTCTTCCTGCTTCATCGCCGACTTCCGCCTCACCCGCTCTTGCTCTTACGCCTCTGATTGATGTTATTAAATAGTTAATATTTTATAATATAGTCGATATAAAATAACATGACTGTCACTCATATACACGAGAGCGGGTGACGATAAACGATTTCAACCAGCCACAACACGCAGATAGACAAAAGCCGTGGTGAAGCGCCCGCTTTCAGGCACGAAGCACAGGATGCGGTCGCCCTCCTTGAGCCGGCCGCTGCCGAACAGTTCCTCGATCATCAGGTACATCGACGCCGAGCCGACATTGCCCTTGATTGTGAGATTGCTGAACCAGCGCTCATAGGGGATTTTCCAGCCGTCCGGCATGACCTCGTACATGACGCTGCGGAAGTATTCGGAAGAGTAATGCGGCAGCAGCCAGTCCACTTCGTCCACGCGCAATTTGCGGCGCTCTATCATCGCCTCGAAGCCTTTGCGCGAGGCGCTGCGGATGCCGCTTTCGAGCAGGCGCACGTCCTGCTT
>JBOICL010000418.1:0-19623 GCA_050740055.1 Stenotrophobium sp. | reverse complement strand
CGTCTGACCAGCCGCTACGAAAAGGAAACGCCAGTTGCCAACCAGCTCAAGGCTGCGGATATCCCGCTGTCCTCGCTCACCGGCATCATCCTCACGCACGCGCACTGGGATCATGTCAGCGGCATTTCCGATCTGCCTGGCGTGCCGGTGTGGGTCAATGTCAATGAACTGGCTTTCATCAACAGCGAGTATTCCGAGACTGCGCTGATCCGCTCCATGGGCAAGCTGCCCTATCACGAATATTTCTACACCAGCGGACCTTATCTGGGTTTCGAAAAAAGTCTTGATGTGCTCGGCGACGGCAGCATCGTGCTGGTGCCCGCACCCGGCCACACGCCCGGCTCCATCATTGCATTCATCGCCACCCCCGATGGCAAGCGCTACGCGCTCGTCGGTGATCTGGTCTGGCAGAAAGAGGGCATAGCCATTCCTGCCGAACGGCCGTGGATTTCACGCGAACTGGTGGACTGGGACGCCGACAGCGAGCGCGAGATCATCGTGCACATGCACAAGCTGCAGGCCGCGATGCCGAACCTCATCATCGTGCCTGCGCACGACCGGCGGGTGTGGGATACGTTGCCGAAATTGGGCGGCGGTTGATACAAGCAGTTCTGTTCGGGCGGGAATGGGTGGCTTTAATACAGCGGAAAAGCCATGCTGAATTCCTGGATACCGGATGTGTAAACTTGGCCGCATGGAACACGCCGCCGTAACCCTTGAAACACGCCGTATCCGCGCCACAAGCGGCCTTGATCGAAAACATCGCTCGGCCTTCGGGCAATTTTTCACGCCTGTTGCGGTCGCGCGTTACATGGCCTCGTTGCTGGACTTTAAAGTCGATGGCGGCATTCATCTGCTTGATCCCGGTGCGGGCATTGGATCACTCACCGACGCGGCCGCCCATCACGCCGGCAAGCAGAAACTGAAAGTAACCTGTTATGAACTGGAGCCGCGATTCCACGGAGATCTGAAAGAGACTCTAGGCGGGTTGCGGAATGTGTCAGCGGCTGTTGAAAACAGGGATTTTATAGAGCATGCGGTGACGTTGGTCGCCACTGGCAAAGTTCCAGGGTACACGCATGCCATCCTCAATCCGCCTTACAAGAAGATCAACGCCGGTTCCCCTCATCGGTTGCTGATGAGCAAGCTCGGCCTGGAAACGAGTAATCTCTACGCCTGCTTTCTCGCATGCACGATTGCCCTATGCAAGCCAGGGGCACAAGTGGTTGCCATTATTCCGCGCAGTTTCATGAACGGCCTGTATTTCAAGCCGTTCAGGTATTGGTTGCTGGGTCACGTTGCGATTACGAACATCCACGTTTTTGACAGCCGCGATCAGGCTTTCTCTGATGATGACGTGCTTCAAGAGAATGTAATTCTGCGTATGGTGGTAGGTAGAGCGCCGGCAAGTGTGGAAATCACGGCATCGCACGATCAGCATTTTTCTGACTTGCGCCGCCGCACCTGCGAATTTTCCGAGGTTGTGACACAAGGCGACGAAGACCTCTTCATTCATGTGCCAACGCTTGGAGCGCCAAGTGCACTGCCAGGACAGACTCTGCGCGAATTGGGGCTGGATGTCTGCACTGGCCCCGTTGTGGATTTCCGTCTGCGCGAGCATCTGCGACAACAGCCCGATAGTGACACTGTGCCGTTGCTGTATTCGTCACATTTCACGAATGGGCAAATTCAATGGCCGAAGGAAGGGCGGAAGCCCAACGCAATCGCTCGCAATGCAGAGACTGAGCGCTGGCTGATGAAGAACGGCTGCTACGTTGTCCTGCGGCGTTTCAGCTCGAAGGAAGAGAAGCGGCGCGTCGTGGCGTATGTGCTGAATGGCCGCGCGCTTCCGGGTGACTTGATTGGCTTTGAGAATCATCTAAATGTCATCCACCAAGATAAACACGGTTTGCCGGAGCGCATTGCACGTGGCTTAGCTGCTTACCTGAATTCTCAGGCGGTGGATGATTACTTCCGAACCTTTAGTGGGCATACGCAGGTCAATGCCACTGATTTGCGCCGCATGAAATATCCCGGCCTTAATGAACTCGAAAAAATGGGGGAGGCAGCACTTGGATAAAAAAGTCCAAGAAGCAGTACGCATCTTGAAAGAAGTCGGGATGCCACGAGCGCAGCAAAATGATCGTTCTGCGCTTTGCTTGTTAGCACTCACTGGCATGACGCCGGGCAAAACCTGGATCAAGGCGATCGCGCCTCTCATTGGCATCACCCCGATCATGGAGTTCGCAGGCAAGCACTACATGGACAAGCCTTACGCACCCAACACGCGTGAAACGATCCGGCGGCAATCCATGCACCAGTTCTGTGAAGCTGGCATCGCGGTTTACAACCCGGATCAGCCGGCACGTCCGGTTAACTCGCCGAATGCGGTTTACCAGATTTCTCCAGAGGCGTTGTCTTTGGTTCGCGCATTCGGGACTCCGAAGTGGAACAAGGCGCTTGCGAAATTTCGGGGGCAGCGCCCGGGTCTTGCCGCCAAGTATGCGCAGGCCAGGGATATGCAAAAGATCCCTTTGCGGATCGGCGGTGGCAAGACAGTTAACCTCTCGCCGGGCGCTCACAGCGTATTGATACAGCAGATTGTGGAAGTGTTCGGCCCTCGTTATGCGCCAGGCGGAAAGCTGATCTACGCGGGCGATACCGGCGACAAGTGGGGATATTTCAACGAGCCTGCTTTGTCTGCGCTGGGCGTGACTGTCGATAGTCACGGCAAGATGCCGGACGTTGTTATTCACTACACCGAGAAAAACTGGCTGCTATTGATCGAATCGGTAACAAGCCATGGCCCAGTTGATGGGAAGCGTCACAGTGAACTGAAAACTCTGTTTGCTGCATCAACCGTCGGGCTTGTCTATGTGACCGCCTTCCCGGATCGCGCAGTCATGGGGCGCTACCTTGGCGAAATCGCGTGGGAAACGGAGGTCTGGTGCGCGGACAATCCGACGCATCTCATCCATTTCAATGGCGAGCGTTTCCTCGGGCCGTATTAAGGCGCTGACACTTGCAAGGCTTGGTTCAGTGCGTAGTGCAATGAGCGAAGCAAATTGCATCAAAAGCAGTCAGGTCCCGAAAGGAAATGCCGTATCCAACGCCACCGGCTCCCATACATCCAGTTCGGCCAGTTGCGCCGCGAGCTTGGCGCGGATGCGACCGACGGCCATCTCGCCCAGTGGCAGACGCAGCGGCGGTTTGTCGGATTCCACCACCTTGATCATCGCCGCTGCGGCCTTGGCGGGATCGCCCGGCTGCTTGCCGGAGTAACTGTTCAGCGTGGTCTTGGTGCGGCCGGCGGTGAGGGCGTAATCGTCCAGCTTGCGCGCGGCGGCAGCTAGCGAAGGCCCGGCCCAGTCGGTGCGGAAGGGGCCGGGCTCGATGATGCTCACACGGATGCCCAGCGGCGCCACTTCCAGTGCCAGCGCTTCGGAGAAGCCTTCGAGCGCGAACTTGCTGGCGTTGTAGAGGCCCAGCCCCGGCGTCGCGGCCACGCCGGCCACGGAAGAAATATTGAGGATGTGGCCACGCCTGCGCTCGCGCATATGCGGCAGCACTGCGCGTGTGAGCTTGAGTGCGCCGAACACATTGGTTTCCATCTGCGCGCGCGCTTCGTCGTCGCTGACTTCCTCCACCGCACCCGTGAGTCCGTAGCCCGCATTGTTGACCAGCACGTCGATCTGGCCGAAGTGAGCCACGGCGCGCGTGACGCCGGCGCGCACTTCGGCTTCGTCGTTCACGTCCATGGCCAGCGCCAGTACGCTCTTGGGTTTCAGCGCCACCAGTTCGTTGAGCGCGTTTACATCGCGCGCGGTGGCGACGAGGCGGTAGCCAGCCTTGATCACCGCCACGGCCAGCGAGTGACCCAGGCCCTTGGAACAGCCGCTGATGAGCCAGACCTTGGATGCGGATTTAGCGTTCTTCATCGTGTGCCTTAATGGAAATGTGCGACGCCGATCATGTACTGGCGGCGAATCGGCGACAATATTGCAAATCTGATGGATGTCCATGATGGACCTTGGCCCTTACCGCGTGGTTCCGCCCGTGGTGCTCGCACCGATGGCGGGCGTCACCGACCGGCCGTTCCGGCAACTGTGCCGGCGGCTGGGCGCGGGCTTGGCCGTGTCCGAGATGACCACCGCCGATGCGACGCTCTGGCACACCGAGAAGTCGCGCCTGCGCCGCGACCACGCGGGTGAGGCGGCGCCGGTGAGTGTGCAGATTGCCGGCTACGATCCGCGCATGCTGGCCGAGGCCGCGCGCTTCAATGTCGAGCACGGCGCGCAGATCATCGACATCAACATGGGTTGCCCGGCGAAGAAGGTGTGCAAGGTGGATTCCGGCTCTGCGCTGATGCGTGACGAGAAACTGGTCGCGGAAATCTGCGCCGCCGTAGTGCAGGCCGTGACGGTGCCGGTGACGCTGAAAATCCGCACGGGCTGGGCACGTGCGCACAAGAACGGCGTGAGCATCGCGCATATCGCCGAGGATTGCGGCATCGCCGCGCTGGCGGTGCATGGACGCACCCGCGAAGACCTCTACCAGGGCGCGGCGGAGTACGACACCCTCGCCGCGATCAAACAGGCGGTGCGCATCCCCGTGCTCGCCAATGGCGACATCGACACACCCGAAAAAGCGCGCGCCGTGCTGGATTACACGAAGGCCGACGGCGTGATGATCGGTCGCGCGGCACAGGGGCGGCCGTGGATTTTCCGCGAGATCGCGCACTACCTCGCCACCGGCGAAAAGCTGCCGTCGCCCTCGCGCTTCGAGATTCGCCGCTGGCTACTGGAACATCTCGATGCGCTTTATGCCTTCTACGGCGAGGGCCGCGGCCTGCGCGTGGCGCGCAAGCATATCCAGTGGTATTGCCGCGATCACGCCGGCAGCGAACAGTTCTGGGCTGCGATCAGTCAGGTGAGCGGCGCCGCCGAGCAGCGCGAACGCGTCGCGGAGTTTTTCGATCAGCCGGAGCGGTCGCTGGCGGCCTGAAACGTCTTTGCGGCGGCGTCACCCGCTCATCAAAAATCGTTTGAGTATTTGTTATTACTTATATAATTAATTAATAATTAGCAAATAATTAATAACAACATTCATGCAGCAAAAACAAGAGCGGGTGCCGACACGGTGCTTGCCCGAAGGGCAATGGGTGCGGGAGGCGCCCGAAGCCCGTGATCCGCGAAGGTCGGCACCCCACCGCCCGCTCCCGCACCCGTTTTGCTTCGCAAAAACGCCGGGTCGCGGGCGGGTGCAATCATGCTGCTGCTTTTGTGCCAGATCAGAGGGGCAACGAGGGTTTTTCTACAGCTTCAACAGCCTGCCGTTCCAGCGCCCAGTTCACATGTTCGCGCACCATCTCGTCGGGATATTCGCGGCGTGCGTGCAGCGCGGCAATGACTTCCGCACTGGCCGTCGCATTGCCGAGTGCCACCGCGATATTGCGCAGCCAGCGCGCATAGCCGGCGCGGCGCAGCGCCATGCCCTCGGTATTGCGCAGCCATTGCGCTTCGGTCCAGCCAAAAAGCTCGACGAGCTTGGCACTGTCGAGGCTGTGGCGCGGCGCAAAATCGGGTTCTTCGGTCATGCGCGAGTAGCGGTTCCACGGACAGACCAACTGGCAATCGTCACAGCCAAAAATCCGGTTGCCCATCATCGGACGCAGTTCGACCGGAATGCTTCCGTGGTGCTCGATGGTCAGGTAGGAAATGCAGCGCCGCGCGTCAAGTTTGTACGGGCCGACGATCGCCTGCGTAGGGCAGATCTTGATGCAGGCGCTGCACTTGCCGCACTGGTTTTCCACGGGCGGCGATGGATCGGGCGGCAAACGCAGATCGGTATAAATCTCACCGAGAAAAAACCATGATCCGGCATTGCGGTTAAGCAGCAGTGTGTTCTTGCCAATCCAGCCAAGGCGTGCGTTGCGCGCCAGCGCTTTTTCCAGCGCCGGTGCGCTATCGGCAAAGACGCGGTGCCCATGCGGCTGCACCGCCTGTTCGATACGTTTCGCCAGCTTGAGCAGTCGCGAGCGCATCAGCCTGTGATAGTCGCGGCCCAGTGCGTAGCGAGAGATATAAGCCCGTTCACTGTTTTCGAGCACACGCTCCGCGGTTTCGGCCTGCGGACGGTAATCCATGCGGACCGAAATCACGCTGACCGTGCCGGGCAGCAGTTGTGCAGGATGTTCGCGCAAATCCAGGTTGCGGCGCATGTAGTCCATCCCGCCGTGCATGCCCGCGTCAAGCCATTGGCGCAGATGCGCCATGTCATCGCCAAGTTCGAGTTCGGCGATGCCGGCATCGGCAAAGCCCAAATCCCTTGCCCAGGATTTGATTTGCTGGGGCAACTGGTCAGCGTTGAAAGACATCGGCGTCAGAATGGCGGCGCATCCTTATACTGGGTGCATGGACGATATATCCCGCAGATTGTATTCCGCCGCGCAGGTGCGCGAGCTTGATCGCCGCGCCATGCAATCGGGAATTTCCGGTTACGCACTGATGCAGCGCGCGGCTGCCGCCTGCTGGGATGAGTTGAGAACGCGCTGGCCAGCGGCGCGGCGCATCCACGTGGTTTGCGGTTCCGGCAACAACGGCGGCGACGGCTTCGAGATTGCACGTCTTGCGCGTGCATCGGGTTGCGAAGTGACGGCCTGGCAGGTTGGCGAATCGCCGCGCGCTGGCGATGCACTCACCGCGCATCAGGCGTGGACGGCCGGCAGGGGTGTGACGCGGCCCTTCGCCACGGATGGTCTCAAGGATGTGGAAGTCGTGGTGGATGCATTGTTTGGAATTGGCCTGACCCGCGCGGTTTCCGGCGCAGCACAAGCGGCCATCGCGGCAATCAATGCCGCGCATGCGGCGGGTGCGGGCGTGCTCGCCGTGGACGTGCCTTCAGGGCTGGATGCGGCTCTCGGAAATATTCTGGGCGATGCGGTGCTTGCAGACGTCACTGTGACGTTCATAGGCGACAAGCTCGGCCTGCATACAGATTCGGGGCCAGATTGCGCAGGCGACGTGATCCTGGACTGTCTGGATATTCCATCGGCCGTTTACGAAGGCATCGAGCCGCTGGCGTTGCGCCTGCATGCGGACGATCTGAAGCGCTGGCTGCCGCTGCGTGCGCGCAGCGCGCACAAGGGCAGCAACGGACATGTGCTGCTGATCGGCGGCAACGAGGGCATGGCCGGCGCGATTCTTATGGCGGCGTGTGCGGCATTGCGCGCCGGCGCGGGCCTGGTGACGGTCGCCACGCGCGCCAACCATGCCGCAATCCTGACTGCGGCGCAGCCGGAATTGATGTGCCGGGGCGTGGAGACAGCCACTCATCTGCTGCCGATGATGGAATCGGCGGATGTCATTGCCATCGGCCCGGGTCTGGGGCAGGACGCCTGGAGCCGCAGGCTGCTGGCGCGTGTGCTGGAGTGCGCGGCGCCGCTGGTGGTGGACGCCGACGCGCTGAACCTGCTTGCGCGTGAACCGCTGCACCGGAGCGGCTGGATACTGACGCCTCACCCAGGCGAAGCCGCAAGACTGTTGAACATCCGCACTGCCGATGTTCAACACGATCGCGCTGGTGCCGCTGCAAAATTGCGCGAAAGCTATGGAGGCGTTGTGGTGCTCAAGGGCGCGGGCAGTCTGATCCAAGGTAATGAACTGCGGCTTTGCCCCTATGGCAATCCCGGCATGGCGGCGGGTGGCATGGGTGATGTGCTGACCGGCATTGCCGCGGCCTTCGTCGCGCAGGGGCTGTCTCTGGAAGACGCTGCGAATGCGGCGGTCCTGGCGCATGCGCTGACCGGTGATCGCGCTGCGCGCACAGGCCAGCGCGGCCTGTTGCCGGGCGATCTGCTGGCGGAACTGCGCGCGGTAGTGAATCCATGCAGTTGATGCTGGCGGATGCGCAGGCCACGGAAGCCCTGGGTGCCGCATTGGCGCGGGCGCTGGCGGGCCGCAAGGGCGCCGTCATTTTTCTTGAAGGCGATCTGGGGGCGGGTAAAACGACGCTCGCCCGCGCATTCCTGCGCGAGCTTGGCGTGACCGGGACGATCCGCAGCCCGACCTATACGCTGATGGAGCACTACCGCACTCAAGTCCGCGAGGTGCTGCACCTGGATCTTTACAGACTTAACGATCCGCTGGAGCTGCACAATCTAGGTCTGGCGGACTATCCGCCAGCGCTGATGCAGTGGCTGGTGGAATGGCCGCAGCGCGGGGCAGGGGTGCTGCCCAATGCGGATATTTGTATCCGCATCGACCCGGCGGGCGGGGGCAGAAAAGCAGATATCAGCGGGCTCAAACAGGCCGAAGAAGAGGCGATTGACGGGAAGGCTTAGCGCGGTATTTGTGTAAATGACCTTAACAATATCGCCTATCCACATGGTTTATATAAAATAAAATCTTGCATTGTAGGAAATGTCACGTTATTCTCCGAGCATCGCCGTTCTGGAGCCGCGGCTTTGCGCAAGTTTTTCTTCATCGTTCTGCTGTGCCTCGCGCCGCTCGCGGATGCGGCGGAGTTGCATGGCCTGCAACTGCTCGACAGCCCCGGAAACACGCGCGCCGTGTTCGATTTCCAGGGCGCCGTCACCCACAGGGTTTTCGCCCTGAGCAATCCCGATCGTGTGGTGATCGACATCACCCCTGTGGACAGGAGCGGTTTGGCGCTGGTCGATCGCACCGCCGGCAAGGGTTACGTCAAGCGGCTACGTTCCGCCGAACGCAATGACGGCACCCTGCGTGTGGTGCTGGATATGGCCCAGCCGGTCGATACCAAGAGCCTGGTCAGCAATACGGACAACGGCGGCAGTTACCGCCTGGTTCTCGATCTCTACGGCAAGCCTGCGCTGAAGACGGCACCGGCGAGCGGCTCCGCACAGGTATCGGCAACTGCGCCCGCTGCACCAGTCATGCGTCTGGTTGAGAAACCTATCGTGGTGGCAGTTGACCCCGGTCACGGCGGCGACGATCCCGGCGCGCGCGGCCCCTCCGGCCTGCTCGAAAAGAATGTCGCTCTGTCCATCGCGCGCAAGCTGGTTGTGCTGATCGACGAGCAGCCGGGCATGAAGGCGGTGCTGACGCGCGACGGCGACTACTACGTCGGCCTGCGCCAGCGCATACAGATCGCGCGCAAAGCCCAGGCAGACCTGTTCGTCTCCGTGCATTGCAATGCGCTCACGCGGCCCAACATGCGCGGCACGGCGGTCTATGTGCTGTCGTCGCGCGGCGTGACCAACGAGCACGCGCGCTGGCTGGCGAACCAGGAAAACGCCGCGGACATGGTCGGCGGTATCGACATCCAGGACAAGGATCACGAACTGGCGGCGGTGCTGGTTGACCTGTCGCAGAGCGCGACCCTGGAAGCGAGTTTCGATGTCGGCAACCGCATTCTCGAATCGATGGGCGAGATCAATGCGCTGCAGAAACCGCGGGTGCAGCAAGCCGCGTTCGTGGTGCTGAAAGCGCCGGATATCCCCTCGGTGCTGGTCGAAACCGCCTTCATCACCAACCCGCATGACGAGCGCCTGCTGGCCAGTGACAGTTACCGGGAAAAGATGGCGGACTCGATCCTCGCGGGCATACAGGGCTATTTCAAGAACTACCGGCCGCATCAGCAGGTGGTCGAGAACGATCCGGACCAGGCGCGGCCCGCACCCGGGCCGACGCGGCCGGGCAAGGCCATGGAAGTCAGCCTGGAGCGCAAGCTGGATGAGGCTTCTGGCATCGCGCATTGATGCGCATTAAACGGAGCAGATCGACTCCCGTTCCTAACCCGCTCTCAGCATTTTCCTCTCACAGAATGTTTAATAATACATACTATATTTATATATAGTATATAAAATAAAACGGCAGTCTTCGGATTACCACAAGAGCGGGCGCGAAATTTTCTGGTTTTTGACCGCCTCGCTTATGCTCTGCGTCCATTGCGGACGCCAGCATGACGATTCGAGTTCTCCCCGAGCAGCTCATCAACCAGATCAAGGCCGGCGAGGTCGTCGAGCGGCCCGCCGCCGTGGTGAAGGAACTGGTGGAGAACAGTCTCGACGCGGGCGCCACGCGCATCGAGATCGAAGCCGGGCCGGGAGGGCTGGAACTGATCCGCGTGCGCGACAACGGCAGTGGCCTGCAGAAGGACGAACTGGTGCTGGCGCTCGAACGTCACGCCACCAGCAAGATCGCCAGCCTCGACGACCTGGAACATGTTGGCAGCCTGGGTTTTCGTGGCGAGGCGCTGCCCAGTATTCTCTCGGTGTCGCGTTTCACCCTGACCTCGCGCACCACCAGCGAGAGTCACGGCTGGCAGATTTCTGGCGCCGGGCGCTTGGCCGACGCGCAAATCCAGCCGGCCGCGCATGCGGTGGGCACCACGGTGGAAGCCTGCGACCTGTTCTTCAACACGCCGGCTCGCCGCAAGTTCATGAAGTCGGACGCCACCGAGTTCCGCCACATACACCAGTTCGTCAACCGCATCGCGCTGTCGCGTTTCGATGCCGGTTTCTCGATGCGGCACAACCAGCGCCGCGTGCTCGATCTTGCGCCGGCACTGTCCGAGCCGGAACGGGCGGCGCGGGTGGGCACGGTCTGCGGCGAAGAATTCCTGGGCAACGCGGTGTTCATCGACGAACAGCGCATGGGCCTGCGTCTCTGGGGCTGGCTGGGTCTGCCCGGCTTTGCGCGCAGCCAGGCCGACCTGCAATTCCTCTGCGTGAACGGCCGCCCGGTGCGCGACAAGCTGCTCGGCCACGCCCTGCGCCGCGCATTTGCCGACGTGATGCACTCCACGCATTACCCGGCTTTCGTGCTGTATCTGGAGCTTGATCCGGCAGGCGTGGATGTGAACGTGCATCCGCAGAAAACCGAGGTGCGCTTCCGCGAATCCGCGCGCGTGCACGACTTCATGTTCGGCGCTGTGCATCAGCTCTTGCGGCGGATCCGTCCCGAGCCGGAACAGCATCACCAGGCGCAGTTCGAGTCGCCTGAACCGGATACGCAGCAGCAGCCATTCCGTTATGCCGTCCCCGCAACGACGGCCCCTCTGCATGCGCATGAGCCGGCGCTGCGGCTGGAAAACACCTGGGCGACACTGCGGCCCGGCGCGCCGTCCGGGCCGGCATCGTCACTCCCCGCGCAGGAGCAATTTCCGCTGGGCTATGCCCTCGCACAGTTGCACGGCATCTATATCCTCGCGCAGAACCGCGCGGGCCTGATCATGGTGGATGCTCACGCCGCGCACGAACGCGTGCTCTATGAGCGCTACAAGCGGCAACTGGCCGAGGGCGGCATTCCGTCGCAGGGCCTGCTGATGCCGCAGCAGGTTCATCTGCACGAGGATCAGGCCGATGCACTGGAAGCGCGCCGCGCGGAACTGTTGCGCATGGGGCTGGAACTGGATCGCGGCGGGCCGTCGTCGATGACCGTGCGCGCCGTTCCCCCGCTACTGGGCAAGGAGGACATTGCCGGATTCGTGCGCGGACTGGCGGCAGACGAAAACAAGCGGGAAAACGCGACGCATCTGGGCGAAGTGCTGGACGCCCAGCATCGTGTGATGGCGGACATGGCCTGCAGGTCCGCGATCAAGGCCAATAGGCATCTGACGATTGCCGAGATGGACGCGCTGCTGCGCGACATGGAGCAGACCGAATTGTCCGGCCAGTGCAATCACGGCCGCCCGACTTGGGTGCAGGTCGGCATGGACGCCCTGGATCGGCTGTTTTTACGTGGCCGCTGATCCGGCAATTCCAGTCGTCTTGCTGATGGGGCCGACGGCTTCGGGAAAAACCGGACTGTCGCTAGAACTGTGCGGCCGTCTGCCCGCCGAAATCATCAGCGTGGACTCGGCGCAGGTTTATCGCGGCATGGACATCGGCACGGCCAAGCCGGATGCAGAGGCGCGCGCGCGAATTCCGCATCACCTCATCGATATCCTTGATCCGGCCGAAGCCTATTCCGCCGCACGTTTTTGCGCGGATGCGTTAAGTCTCATCGAAGAAATCCGCGGTCGCGGGCGTATACCACTGCTCGTCGGCGGCACCATGTTGTATTACCGCGCGCTGCAAATCGGGCTCAGCGATCTGCCTTCCGCGGATACTGAACTCCGCGAAAAGCTGGAGCGCGAGGCCCTTGAACTGGGCCTGCCTGCGCTGCATGCGCGTCTGGCCCGGCACGATCCGGCCACGGCGGCGCGGCTGCATCCCAATGACCAGCAGCGCATCCAGCGCGCGCTGGAAATCATCGAGCTGACCGGCATGACACCCAGCGGGTTTTACGCAAGGCCGAAAAGTGCGGGTATCACCGGGCGGGTGATCAAGCTGGGCCTGAATCCGCCCGCGCGCGCCGAACTGCATGCGCGCATAGAGCAACGCCTGCGGCTAATGATGCAGCATGGATTCATCGAGGAAGTGCGGCGCCTGAAGCAACGCGGCGACCTGCACCCGGAACTCCCGTCCATGCGCGCGGTCGGATACCGGCAACTATGGGAATACCTCGACGGATCAGGGGATTTTGAGCAGGCAGTGCAGAAGTGCATCGCCGCCACACGCCAGTTCGCCAAGCGGCAGTTGACCTGGCTGCGTTCGGAGTCGGATGTGAACTGGCTGGACCCCGCATCGCCGGATTTGCTCGAAAGCGCCTTGACGCTGCTGGAATGACAGCCGACTGAACGTCCTGTTACACTTTTCCGTCCAGGGACAAGGCGGCGCAAGTCCGCGACAAACACTATTAAGGACTATCAAAATGTCAAAAGGTCACACACTACAAGAACCCTTCCTCAATGCGCTGCGCAAGGAGCGCATCCCGGTTTCGATCTATCTGGTGAACGGAATCAAGCTCCAAGGACAGGTTGAATCCTTCGACTCATTTGTCGTGTTGCTCAAGAACAGCGTCAGTCAGATGGTTTACAAGCACGCCATTTCCACGGTCGTGCCTTCGCGTCCAGTGCGCGTGTATGAGGGCGAGGGCACGGGAGAACCATCCGGAGATGAGTCTCACGGTACCCACGAACTTCAGACGCATACCGATCCGAAGCCTGAAGGTCATTGATTTGAGGATGTATCTATCCGCCCGCCCGCTGCTCAGCTCCGGGCGGACGGCAGGTATTTGCCCCGATGTTTGAAAGACCTCAGAAGGGGCAGAAGGCAGTCCTCGTTCACCTTGAATTTCCCGGAGCCGACTTTGCAAGCGACCGGCTCGAATTCGAGGAATTGGCGCGTTCCGCGGGCGCTGAAATTTTCGCAATCATCGGTGGTTCCCGCCAGAAACCGGATGCCGGCCTCTTTGTAGGCAGTGGCAAGGCACAGGAAATCGCCGCTTCAGCCGCCGCCGGCGATGCGGATCTTGTGCTCTTCAATCACGAGCTGTCGCCCAGCCAGGAACGCAACCTGGAAAAGCTGATCGAGTGCCGCGTGATCGGCCGCGCGGGATTGATCCTCGATATTTTTGCCCAGCGCGCCCGTTCCCACGAAGGCAAGTTGCAGGTTGAACTCGCGCAGCTGCAGCACATGGCGACGCGACTGGTGCGCGGCTGGACACATCTGGAGCGTCAGCGCGGCGGTGGCATCGGCCTGACCGGCCCCGGTGAAACCCAGCTGGAACTGGATCGCCGCCTGATCCGCGGCCGCATTGCCACACTCAAGCGCCATCTGGAAACGGTGCGCTCGCGGCGCGCACAGAACCGCCAGGCGCGCAGCCGCTCGAATATCCCGACGGTTTCGCTGGTCGGCTATACCAACGCGGGCAAATCGACCATGTTCAACACCCTGACCGGCGACCGGGCTTTCGCCTCCAGCCAGTTGTTCGCAACTCTGGATACCACGGTGCGCAAGCTCGAAATGCCGGAAGGCGAGCCGGTGCTGCTGGCGGATACCGTCGGCTTCATCCGCGAGCTGCCGCACGACTTGGTCGCGGCGTTCCGCGCCACGCTGGAAGAGGCGCGCGAAGCGGATCTTCTGCTGCATGTGATCGATTCCGCCGATTCGGAGCGCATGACGCGAATCCAGCAGGTCGAAGAGGTATTGACCGAGATCGAGGCGGGTGTGGTGCCACGGCTGCAGGTGTTCAACAAGATCGATCTGCGCGAAGGTGAGGCGGCGCGCATCGAGCGGGACGAGCAAAACCGTCCGGTCCGCGTCTTCGTATCGGCGCGCAATGGCGTGGGCATGGACTTGCTGCGCGCGGCGATAGCGGAGCGTCTGCGTCCCGGCATCGCCGAGCATGAATTGGTGCTTCCGCCCGCGGCAGCAAGGTTGCGTGCGCAATTGTTCGAGCATCGCGCTGTGCGTTCGGAGCATCTGGATGAGCACGGCAATTATTGCCTGAAAGTGTCCATGCCCTACGAACGTCTGCGCGGATTGTGCGTTGCTGCGGGTGTATTGCCGCCGCCGGCGCCGCACATGATTGAGGAATGGGAGTTATCCCCCTAAAATTACGGATGTTGTAATACCTGAAACAGGGCGTGAGGGTGCTACCCTGAGTCCTGTGTTTGACCTGTCCCGCCTGCCAGTCTCACGACCCGGCCAGACCGCATCAAACCCGCACCTGAGTCGCACCTAGCATGTTTATACCCATTGTGGAGTTGAATAATGGCTTGGAATGAGCCCGGCCCCGGCCGCGATCCGTGGAACCAAGGTCCCAAGCGCGGCCCCGGCGGTGCGCCCGACCTTGAGGAAATGCTCAAGCGCCTCAAGGCACGTTTTACCGGCAAAGGCGGCCCGTCTGCCGTGGGGAGCCCGGTTTCCGGGGGCTTGTTTGCCCTGTTGATCGCTGCGATTGCCTTGCTGTGGATCGCGTCGGGCTTCTATGTCGTTGATGCGCAGGAACGCGGTGTCGTGCTGCGTTTCGGCAAATTCTCAGCTACTACCGAACCCGGCCTGCGCTGGCATCTCCCCTGGCCCATCGAAAAAGAAGAAGTGGTTAATGTCACCGGCGTGCGTTCGGTCAAAGACCAGGCGGTGATGCTGACCAAGGATGAAAACATTGTAGACGTCGAGTTGTCTGTTCAATACCGCGTGTCGTCGGCAGAAGATTATCTGTTCAACGTCGAAGATCCGGACGCTGCGCTGCTCCAGTTGACCCAATCGGCGGTACGTGAGGTCGTGGGGCAGAACAGCATGGATTTCATTCTCACCGACGGACGCGAGCAAGTCGGTGACCGCACCAAGCAGCTACTGCAGGAACGTCTGGATGCATACAAAACCGGCCTGGTTGTGACCGAAGTGAATCTTCAGCAGGCACAGCCGCCTGAGCCGGTACAGGCCGCTTTCGCAGATGCCATCAAGGCGCGCGAAGATGAGCAGCGTCTGAAGAGCGAGGCGGAGGCGTACGCCAATGACCGCTTACCCAGGGCGCGCGGCGCTGCGGCACGGCAGATCGCAGAAGCTAGCGCCTATCGCGACCAGGTCGTCGCAAGGGCGTTGGGCGATGCCTCGCGGTTTGCCCAGCTTGATGCTGAATACCGCAAGGCGCCAAAGGTGACGCGCGAGCGCCTGTATCTGGACAACATGGAAAGGATACTGTCCCGCACCAGCAAGGTTCTGGTCGATGTGAGCAAGGGCAGCTCCATGATTTATCTGCCGCTTGATCAGATCATGAAGAACCAGCAGCGTTTGCCAGAGCCCTCTGACGAAGATGTGCCGGATGCGCCGAACTTGAATCCATTGCCGAAATCCAGTGCGCCAACGGTGCCGGATTCGACCTTCGACAGTTCGCGTTCGCGCGACAGGGGGCGCTGATGAAAAACAGTTCAATGCTGGTGCTGGCTTTGATCGCCGGTGCGCTACTTACGATCTACAACAGCTTCTTCATCGTGGACCAGCGCGAACGCGCGCTGTTGTTCCAGATGGGGGAAATTCTTGGCACTGATTACGGCCCAGGGCTGCACTTCAAAATTCCGTATATTCAGACCGCGCAGATGTTTGATGGCCGTCTGCTGACGCTCAACAATCAGGCTGAAAACTTCCTCACGGCTGAAAAAAAGAACGTGGAAGTGGATTATTTCGTCAAGTGGCGCATCGCCAACTTCTCCACGTATTACCGCGCCACCGCCGGCCAGAAACTGGTGGCGATGGACCGGTTGTCTTCCATCGTCAATCGCAATCTTCGGGATCAGTTTGGTTCGATGACCGTACAGCAGGCGGTGTCGGGCGGCCGCGAAGACATTGCCGGCTCCCTGAAAAAGCAAGCGTTCAATAACGTCAGGGACCTTGGCATTCAGATCGTCGATGTGCGTATCAAGGGCATCAACCTGCCCAAGGAAGTCAGCAGTTCGGTATATGACCGTATGCGCGCCGAGCGCACGCGTGTCGCCGCCGCCCTTCGCGCGAGTGGTGCCGAGGAAGGTGAAAAACTTCGTGCAACAGCCGATCAGACTGCGACGGTGACGATTGCCGATGCCTACAGGGACGGGCAGAAGATACGCGGTGAAGGTGACGCCAAAGCCGCCGACATTTACGCCAAGGCTTATGGTCAAGACCCCGAGTTCTACAGCTTCTACCGAAGCCTCAAAGCCTATCGCGACTCCTTCGACAGCAAGCAGGATGTGCTGGTACTGGATCCCAAGAGCGAATTTTTTCGCTACTTCAAGGGTGCCGGGAAGTAAGCCTTGGACTGGCGTGAACTGGCGCGGGCGTTGTCGCTGGTGATGGTCATCGAAGGCATCATGCCGTTTGCGGTGCCGGCGCGCTGGCGCATGATGCTGCTCAATATCGCGGGCCTGGAAAGCCGCACTCTGCGTATGATCGGACTGCTGAGCATGGCGGCCGGCATCGTCCTATTACAGTTGCTGACCTGAACCCGTCTCATGTCTATTGAACACTGGATGCTGCCGGATGGCATGGAAGAATCGCTGCCGCCTTTTTCATGGCAGCTCGAAGACCTGCGCCGCAAACTGCTCGATTTTTACCGGGCATCCGGTTACGAACTGATTCTGCCGCCGTTCCTCGAACATCTGGAGACGCTGCTGACCGGCGCGGCCCAGGACCTCGATCAGCAGACCTTCAAACTGACTGACCCTGCCAGCGGGCGCTTGCTGGGGCTACGCGCCGACATGACGCCGCAGGCGGCGCGGATCGCCGCGCGCCGCTATGCCGACGTGCCGGTGGTGCGGCTGTGCTACCTGGGCACGGTGCTGCGTACCCAGCCGGGCAGCTTGGGCGGGCCGCGTTCGCCGCGACAGGTGGGCTGCGAGATTTTCGGCGAAGCCGGTCTCGATGCGGATATCGAAATACTGCGCATGATGCTGAAGACGCTGGATCTGGCCGGACTGAAGGACGTGCATCTGGATTTGGGGCACGTGGGTATCTACCGCACGATCGCCGCGCGCCTGAAGCTGGACGCGGACAACGAAGCGGCGCTGTTCGACATCCTGCAGCGCAAATCCCTGCCCGACCTGCAGGATTTCACGGCGGCAAAACGCATCCAGGCGCGCGCCGCTCAATCGCTGGCCGAACTGATGAACCTGCATGGCGACATCGGCGTGCTCGCGCAGGCGCGCACGGCGCTCGCATCCGCAGGTGAGCCGGTGAGCCAGGCGCTGGACGCGCTGGAACAGATAGCGGCCGAGTTGCAGAAAAAATTCCGCGGGCTGCCGATTCATATCGATCTGGCCGAACTGCGTGGTTACCGTTACCAGACCGGCATGGTGTTCGCGGCCTTTGTGCCGGGGCATGGGCGCGAACTGGCGCGCGGTGGCCGCTATGACGGCGTGGGCCGCGAATTCGGCGTATCGCGTCCCGCCACCGGGTTCTCCGCGGACATGAACGAGTTGCTGCGCTTCGCGGCAGTAGAAAAGGCGCCGGTGCCTGGCGCAAAAAAGCGTAAAGCATCAGCTAAATGAATGCCGGATTTTCCGGGCTAAAAATTCTGAGTGGAAGAAATCAACATGGGTAAGACCGTCGTCGTCATCGGCGCGCAGTGGGGAGATGAAGGCAAGGGCAAGGTCGTGGACCTGCTCACCGACCGCGCGCAGGCGGTGGTGCGCTTCCAGGGTGGCCACAACGCCGGCCACACGCTTGTCATCAAGGGCCAGAAGATCGCGCTCAACCTGATTCCGTCGGGAATCATGCGCGAGGGCGTGGCCTGCCTGATCGGCAACGGCGTGGTGGTGTCGCTGCCGGACCTGATCAAGGAAATCGCCAAGGTCGAGGAGGCCGGCATGATTGTGCGCAATCGCCTGCGCCTGTCCGAAGCGGCGCCGCTGGTGCTGCCGGTGCATGCGCGTCTGGACCAAGCGCGTGAACGTGCACGCGGCGCCGCCAAGATCGGCACCACCGGCAAGGGCATCGGCCCGGCCTACGAAGACAAGGTGGCACGTCGCGCCGTGCGTGTCGGCGATTTGTTCCACCGTGAACGGCTTGCGGCCAAGCTCGGCGAACTGCTGGCCTACCACAACTTCGTGTTACAGCATTTTTACAAGGAAGACCCAGTGGACTTCCAGCAGACGCTTGACGATCTGCTGGGTTACGCCGAAGTGGTGCGGCCGATGGTCGCCGACGTCACCGAGCTGCTGCGCCAGCATCTCAAGCGCCGCGACAACGTGCTGTTCGAGGGCGCGCAGGGCGCGCTGCTCGACATAGACCACGGCACCTATCCGTACGTGACCTCCAGCAACACCACGGCGGGCGGCGCCGCCACCGGTACCGGTGTCGGGCCACGCGAGCTGGATTACGTGCTCGGCATCGTCAAGGCTTACGCTACCCGCGTCGGCGGCGGGCCGTTCCCGACCGAGCAGGACAACGACACGGGCCAGCACATCCGCGACCGCGGCGACGAATACGGCACGGTCACGCGCCGTCCGCGCCGCTGCGGCTGGTTCGATGCGGTCGCCGCGCGCCGCTCGATTTTCAACAACAGCGTCAGCGGGCTCTGCGTGACCAAGCTGGATGTGCTGGACGAACTCGACACCATCCGCATCTGCACCGGCTACCAAGTCAATGGCCGGCCGGTGGAAGTGCCGCCCATCGGCGCCGAAGGTTTCGATGAAGTGCGTGCCGTCTACGAAGACCTGCCGGGCTGGAAAAGCTCCACGGTGGGCATCAGCCGCTACCAAGACCTGCCTGAGAACGCGCGCAAGTACCTCAAGCGCGTCGAGGAAGTGACGGAGACCGAAGTCGCGATCATCTCCACCGGCCCCGACCGTGTGCACACGATCGTGCTGCGCAATCCCTTCGATTGATCCGTCTGCCGGCAAGCTAGGGCGAATCAGTCAGGAAGACAGATGAAAACACAGCTTGAGGCTTCACCCGCTCCGGCCGGATTTATCCGATATATGTTATAATTTAAATTCTTATTATAATTATACTTGATAAAATATAACTTCACTTGGACTCAAAACCTCAAGAGCGGGCGCAGCCCGCTGCCTTGGCCGCGATGAACACCTCGCGTTGCCGGGCTATCCTGATAAACTCCCACCAGTTCGCGGTTCGTTGCTGAACATCCAGGCAAATCGCCCGGTGCATCGGAAGACCGGAAACGAAAAGCCCCTGCTGAACAGGGGCTCGTTGATCTGGTGCCGAGAAGAGGACTCGAACCTCCACGGTGTTACCCGCCAGTACCTGAAACTGGTGCGTCTACCAATTCCGCCATCTGGGCGCGGAAAACACGAAATTTTACCCGGAGCACCCCATAT
>JBOICL010000417.1:0-2900 GCA_050740055.1 Stenotrophobium sp. | reverse complement strand
CAGACCATATCGGGATTGCGGAAGTCGCGATGGCTGGGGTAGACCTCCATGCGGAAAGCCGGGGAATATTTTTTCAGCAGCGCCTTCTGTCCGTCGGTGAGCTTGTCCGCGTACTGCGCCATGTTCTGCGCCGTGATGGTGAACAGCGGCTTCTCGGCGGTGTAAGGCCCCGGCTCATAGCCGAACGGCTTTTTCTGGCCCGGCCAGGTGCCGAGATATTTTCCCGTGTACGCCGCGACACCGCCTGCGCTGCCAGCACGTTCCGCGCCCATGCAGGTGAGTTTTGGCCCATCGAGTTCGGCCGCCTGCGCCGCCGTCACCTTGGCGTATGCCGGGGATAACGACAGGCAAAATCCTGCCAGCATCAGTGCGATGAGAATTTGCCTCTCAAGCATCGGATAACACCCTCTGGAATTAGCGCAGTGTTTCGTAGTTCACGCCGGTCAGCCGCTCGCATTCTTCCCACAGGCGCTGACGTAACGCCGGGTCGAGCGCGGGCTGGGAAAGCTTGACCGGCACCGGATCGCCGCGCATCTCGCCAAAGCCATCCGGCCCATAAAACCCGCCGCCCTGCGCCTTGCTTGCGGCCGCGGCATAGAGAATGGACAGCGCGCCCTGCCCCGGCGACTGGCTGAACACATTCATCGCCAGCCAGAACGCGAAATCGGTGAGACGATCCATTAACCCGCGCCGCACCTGTCCCTTGCGGCTGTCGCCCAGAGAAGTTTTGGCCACGCCGGGATGCGCTGCCACGCTGGCGATATGGCCGCCGGATTTCTCGGCGCGGGCCTGGAGCTCCATCGCAAGAATCAGGCAGGCCAGCTTGGCCTGGTTGTAGGCGCGCTGTGGCTCGTAGCTGTGCTCGGCCTGAAGATCGTCGAAATCAATCTTCGCGTGGCGATGCACCAGGCTTGACACCCAGACCACGCGCGGCGCGGCACTGCGGCGCAAGTTTTCCAGCAGCAGGCCGTCGAGCGCGAAATGGCCGAGCACGTTGATGCCGAACTTCATCTCGAAACCGTCCGCCGTGACGCGCCGCTGCAGCGGCGGCAGGATGCCGGCATTGTTGACGAGGATGTCCAGCGGCAGGCCATCGGCGGAATACTCTTCGGCGAAACGTCGAATCTTCGCAAGGTCCGAAAGATCAAGCTGACAGAATTCCACTTGCGTGCCGGGCACCTGTTCGCGGATACGCGCCAGCGCGGCATGGCCGCCTTCGACATTGCGATCCGCGAGGATCACCCGTGCACCGCGCGACGCCAGTCCCGCCGCCGTCTCGTAGCCGAGACCGCTGGCGGCGCCGGTCACTAGTGCGCTCTTGCCGCCGAGATCGGGCAGGTTCTGCGCGCACCACTGCAAGGTCGTCAGGTTGGATTGCGGCATAGCGTTCAGGACGCTGCCGGAGTCTGGTTGAGTAGCGGGTCATTCGGCGCATGCAGCACGCAGGACGTGCCGCCCGGCGTGTACATCATCGACACGCATTGATTGCAGGCGGTGCAGCCGGAAACGGTGGCGGTTCCGTTCCGGAATTTGTTGACGAGATCGGGATCATGAATCAGCGCGCGGGCCATGACCACGCAATCGAAGCCATCCGTCATCGCCTGCTCGACACCCGCGAGCGACTTGGCGCCGCCCAGGTAGGCCAACGGCATCTTCACCGCGGCACGCACTTTGCGCGAGTGCTCCAGGAAGTACAGTTCACGGAATTTAATCTTGGGTTCCCACAGGCTCATCAATCGCGTGGCGAACTTGACCATCGCGCCCTGATTGGTCTCGGCGGCGGGAGCAGGCATGTTGCTGCCGAAAATCGCCCACGGCGATTCCACGTTCATGCCGCCGCTGAGCACCAGCAGATGCGCGCCCTCGCGCTCCAGCACGCGCGCCACCTGCACGGCGTCCTCGGCTGTCGCGCCGCCCTTGAAGCCCTCGGTGACGCAGATTTTGCAGGTCACCGCCAGATCGCGGCCCACCGCATCCAGCACGCGGCGCAGCACCTGAGCGGGGAAGCGCGCGCGCTGCGTGGCATCGCCGCCGAATTCGTCGCGCCTGTGGTTGTACTTGGGCGAGATGAACTGGCTGAGCAGATAGCCGTGGCCCATGTGGATTTCCACCGCATCGAAGCCCGCCTCTTTCGCGCGCAAGGCGCCCGCGACGAATTCCTGCGCGGTGCGTTCCAGGTCGGCGGACGTCATCGCCGTCTTGAACAACCTGCCGCTGAGGACGCCCGGCGGATTCAGGCCGCCGGAAACGCTCAGGGGATAGCGCGTGGAAAGCGATTTCAAAAAGTTGAACGCGCCGCCGTGCGTGATCTGCGCGCAGGCCGCCGCGCCTTCGTTATGCACGGCTTCAGTCAGCACACGCAGATGCGGCAGGCTGGCCGCATCCAGCGACACCTGATCCTCGAAGGTACGTCCATCCGGACTGATGGCGCAGTACGCGACCGTGGTCATCGCTGCACCGCCCGCCGCCATGCGGCGATGATGCTCGACCAGCATCTTCGACGGCACCCCGCCCCGGGCCATGCCCTCGTTGGTGGCGGACTTGATGAAGCGGTTACGCAGCGTCAACGGACCAAGCGTAACCGGTGTGAACGCGGAGGACTGCGGAGCGGATGGCGGCATCAGAATCTCAGCGACAAAGTATGCGAGCAATGCCGTGATGCTGCGGTCTCAGACGTTATTCAGCCTCGTCCGTTTGGATGCCCTGCGAGGTAATCCCGTAAAAGCTCGTAACTCGCAGGATGCGATGAGCGCTGTTTACAAATTGCATTAATCTCTTTCCACACAGCGATACAATTCACTTCGATCATTGCATTATACGAGTTAGAAATCGAGAATAATGTCTCCGCTGGTAATGAACACCGCAGCTTCGACGAACACAAGCAGAATACCGCCCATTGC
>JBOICL010000416.1:0-7528 GCA_050740055.1 Stenotrophobium sp. | reverse complement strand
GTCTGGTAGCGCACTTTTTCGCGGTCGGCGTGGTCCAGCCCGTCCCACTTGTTGACGGCGAGGATCATCGCGCGGCCGCGCTGGGCGACCAGCCCCATCAGGCGCGCGTCCTGCTCGCCGATGTCGTTCTGCGCATCGGCCATGGCGATGACCACGTGCGCGCGCTCGATCGCCTGCAGCGTCTTGACGATGGAGAATTTCTCGATGACTTCGCTCACGCGCGAGCGGCGACGGATGCCGGCGGTGTCGATCAGCGTGAACTTGCGGCCGTCGTATTCGAACGGCACGGCGATGCTGTCACGCGTGGTGCCCGGCTGGTCGGCGGCGACCACGCGTTCCTCGCCGAGCAGGCGATTGATCAGGGTGGATTTGCCGACATTGGGGCGTCCGATGATGGCCACGCAGACGGTGCCGCTGTCGTCACGCTCCGGCGGCGGCACCAGCGGAAAATCCTTGAGGACGGCCCGCAGTAGCGCGGTGACGCCATCGCCGTGCTCGGCGGAGATCGCGGTCGCTTCGCCGTAACCCAGCGTGAAGAAATCGGCGACCACGCTGGACTTGTCCTGACCTTCCGCCTTGTTAACAATCAGCGTGACCGGCTTTTTGAACTTGCGCAGCTGGCGGGCGATGGATTCGTCCGCGCCCACGCGGCCCTTCTGCGCATCGACCAGGAATAGCACGTGGTCGGATTCTTCCAGCGCAATCTGCGCCTGCTCTTCCGCCAGCGCCGCCAGTGCGTCGCCGGCTTCCGGCATCAGACCGCCAGTGTCCACCACCATGAAGTGCCTGCCCTCGAACTGCGCGTAGCCGTACTGGCGGTCGCGCGTGAGGCCTGGCAGGTCAGCCACCAGCGCGTCGCGCGTGCCAGTGAGACGGTTGAACAGCGTGGACTTGCCGACGTTGGGGCGTCCGACAAGGGCGATGATGGGAAGTCTGTCGTTCATGTTTGCGCGAATTGTCCGCCAAGAGTGCATCGCGCGCCAATGCGGGGCGCCGACACGGTGCTTGCCCGAAGGGCAGTGGACGCGGGAGGCGCCCGATAACCGCGACCAGCGCGGAGGTCAGCGCCCTGCCGCCCGCTACCGCACCGTTTTACTTCGCAAAAACACCGTGTCGCGGGCGACAAAAAAAGGCGGGAAAACCCGCCTTCTTTTGAACTACCTGAAAGTTACCGTGGCTTGGCCGTGATCGCCATGATCTTGCCCGCCGTGTTCATCACGTAGAGCATGCCAGCCTGCACCGACATATAGGCGCGGATCGGATCGCTGCCGGCGCGCGTGCGCGCGATCATGTGGCCGTCCTTGGGGTCGAGCCAGTGCAGATAGCCCTCGAAGTCCGCGACCACCACGTAGCCGTCGAACACCACCGGCGGCGACAGCTTGCGGTAGAGCAGGCCTTCCTGCTTCCAGGCCGCCGCGCCGGTTGCCGCATCCAGCGCCCAGACCACGCCGCTTTCGTCGGTGACGAACACGAGATTGCCGGCCTGCGCCATGCCGGTGTAACTCTTGATGGAGCGGCGCCACAGCACCTGCCCACTGTCTTCATCTACACAAGCCAGTTCGCCGCCGAAGCTGGCGGCAAAAATATTGTTGCTGCCGGCGAGGAGCCCGGCGTCGATGTCGGTGATGCGGTCGAGCTCGGTGCGGCCGCTGGGCACCGCGATCACCTGCTCCCAGGCCGGCTTGCCATCCGTGAGCTGAATCGACACCAGGTGCCCGCTGTCGAGGCCGACATAGGCGTGTGCGCCCAGCACCAGCGGCTCGGACAAGCCGCGCAAAGTGAGGTTGGGTTCGAAGCGGTCGAAGTTCCACAGGCGCTCGCCGGTCGCGGGCGACAGTCCGTAGACGTGTCCGTCCACCGTGCGCGCCACCAGCACGTCGCCGTCGCCCGCGGGCGGCGCCAGCACCTCGCTGGACAGGGTCGCGCGCCACAGTTGCGAACCATCGGAGCGCTTGAGCGCGATGACCTGCGCGTCCAGCGTGCCGACCAGCACCATGTTGCCGGAAACGCTGGGGCCGGCGATCACGCGCGCTTTGGTTTTTGCGCGCCAGATGCGGTCGCCGTTCTTCGTGTTGAAGGCATACACATTGCCATCGACATCGGCGGCGAACACCGCGTCTTCCTGCACCGACATCTGCAGGCTGGAATAGTAGCTGTCGCTGCCGCCGCCCGCAGAGCTGCTCCAGACCTTGTCGGCCCTGATCGCGGGATGGATGATGTCCTGCAGGACGGCCGGCTTGCGCAGGTTCTTGTCACCGCATCCGGCAAGGGCCAGTGCCCCCAGCCCGACCAGAGCCAGCCATGCGCCCGGCCGCGTGAAACTCACTTCGCCACCACGTCTGCAAGATCGTCGAGTTTACGCTGAAGATCGTTCTTGTCCGGCTGGTTTGCCGGAGCGCCGCCATCCTGCACGGCTTTTTCGTAGGCGGCGCGTGCGCCGGCGCGGTCGCCCTTGGCCAGCGTGATGTCGCCGCGCAGTTCGTCGAACAGCACCGCATAGTCGCTCTTGTCCGCCTGCGCGCCATCAAGCTGCTTGAGTGCGTCGTCCGGTTTCTGCTGCTGCCACAGCACACGCGCCAGACGCAGATGAGCGAGCGGCACCAGGCCGGCATCCTTGCTGTTGTCGATTACCCATTGCAGACGTTTTGCGGCATTGTCGAGCTTGCCCTGCTCGACATCCTGCTGCGCCAGCTTGAGCGCCGCGGCCACCGCATAGGGCGTGCCGGCGTACTCCGTGGCAAGCCGGTCGCCGAGCGCGCCCGCCTCATCCAGCTTGTGCTGTTGCAGGAAATTCTTGAGGTCGGAATACATCTGCGAGGCCTGCGCAGCCTGTCCCTGCTCGTGATGCTGATACGCCTGCCAGCCGAAGATGCCACCGAAGCCGATCACCAGGCCCGCGGCCAGCGACCGCCAGTTCTCGTTCCACCAGCGCTTGAATTTCTCGACTTCCTCGTCTTCTTCGTAAGTTGCCACGTTCGATCTCTACCCGTCATCAGTCTTTAAAATCCAGCAGTTCCGCAAGCCGGCCGGGTAATTCCGGCCAGTTGCAGTTGATCTGCTGGGACTCGTTGCGCAGCGATTTTACTTGAATGCTGCGCGCCGCGGTTTCCGCCTCGCCCAGTATCAGCGCGAAGCTCGCGCCGCTGCGGTCGGCACGCTTGAACTGGGACTGCAATTTGCCACCACCGGCATTCAGCACCAGACGCAGGCCTGGCAGCGCGTCGCGCAACTGCTCGGCCAGCTTGCGCGCGGCGCGTTCTGCGTCTTCGCCCACGCAGCAGAAATAGGCATGAGGAGCGGATTCCGGCAGCGGCGCATTCTGCGCCTTCAGCAGCAGGATCAGGCGCTCGATGCCGGAGGCCCAGCCCACTGCGGGTGTGGCCGTTCCGCCCAGTTGCCCGACTAGGGCGTCGTAGCGCCCGCCAGCGCAGACCGTGCCCTGCGCGCCGAGCTGCTGCGTGGTCCACTCGAACACACCCTTGGTGTAGTAATCGAGGCCGCGCACGATACGCGGATTGACGACATAAGCGATGCCGAGGTCGCTCAGGCCCTGCTGCAAACCTTCGAAATGCGCGCGGGATTCGCCATCGAGATGATCGAGTATGCCGGGCGCATCCTTCACGATCTCGCGCGTGGCGGGCACCTTGGAATCCAGCACGCGCAGCGGATTGCTCAGCAGGCGGCGTCTGGAATCAGCGTCCAAATGTGCTTCGTGTTTTTGCAGGTAGGCGACCAGCGCGGCGCGGTACTCGACGCGGCTGGCGGCGCTGCCCAGGGAATTGATTTCCAGCGTGAGGTCGCGCAGACCCAGACGGCGAAACAGACGCGCCGACAGCGCGATCACTTCCACGTCCACGTCCGGCCCGGCCATGCCGTAGGCCTCGACGCCGAACTGGTGAAACTGGCGGTAGCGCCCGGCCTGCGGGCGCTCGTGACGGAACATCGGGCCGGCGTACCACAGGCGCTGCTGCTGGTTGTGCAGCAGGCCGTGTTCGAGACCGGCGCGCACGCAGCTGGCGGTGCCCTCGGGACGCAGCGTGAGGCTGTCGCCCTCGCGGTCCTCGAAGGTGAACATCTCCTTCTCGACCACGTCGGTGGCCTCGCCGATGGAGCGCTTGAACAGTTCGGTGTGCTCCAGCAGCGGCATCTTGATTTCGCCGTAGCCGTAGGCCGCGAACACCTCGGTGGCCACGCGATGCAGGTGCTGCCACACGCCGGCATCGGCGGGCAGCACGTCATTCATGCCGCGCACGGACTGGAACAGGTTGGCCATTTTTCTAGTGCTGAGTGCTAAGTGCTGAGTGCTGAGTAAAAAGCATCACATCAACCACCATTGTTCAGCACTGAGTCCTCAGCACTCAGCACTGCTTTCGCTTTTTTGCGCGCCGCGAGCTTCTCGCGCACCAGCTTTTCGAGCTTGTCGATGAGTTCCTCGTTCTTGAACTTGTGCTGGATGCTGCCATCGACGTAGATGGAATTCGGCCGGCCGCCGGCGACGCCGATCGCGGCCTCTCGCGCCTCGCCCGGACCGTTGACCACGCAGCCGATGACCGCGAGGTCCAGCGGCTCGTCGATTTCCTCGAAGCGGCTTTCGAGTTCCGCCACGACCTTGATCACGTCGAAATTCTGACGCGAGCAGGACGGACAGGCGACGAGGTTGATGCCGCGGTTGCGCAGATGCAGGGATTTCAAAATATCCCAGCCGACCTTCACTTCCTCCACCGGATCGGCGGCCAGCGAGATGCGGATGGTGTCACCGATGCCATCTGCGAGCAGCATGCCCAGACCGATGGAGGATTTCACCGCGCCCGCGCGCAGGCCGCCGGCCTCGGTGATGCCCAGGTGCAGCGGCTGGTCGATGAGTTTCGCCAGCTTGCGATAGGCCTCGACCGTCATGAAAACTTCGGAGGCTTTCAGCGAAACCTTGAAGTTCTCGAAGTTGTGGCGCTTGAGAATTTCGACGTGGCGCAGCGCGGATTCCACCAGCGCATCGGAATTCGGCTCGCCGTATTTTTCCTGCAGGTCGCCTTCCAGAGAACCGGCGTTGACGCCGATGCGGATCGGGATGCCGTGGTCGCGCGCGCAGGCGATGACCTCACCGACCTTCTTGTCGTTGCCGATGTTGCCCGGATTGATGCGCAGGCAGTCCGCGCCCTGCCTGGCCGCTTCGAGGCCGACGCGGTAGTTGAAGTGGATGTCTGCCACCAGCGGGATGTAGCCGACTTCCTTCTTGATCTGGCCGAAGGCGCGCGCCGCGTCCATCGTCGGCACCGACACGCGCACGATGTCCGCGCCCGCCTTCACCGCTGCCTTGATCTGCGCAACCGTTGCCGCCACGTCCTCGGTGTCGGTGTTGGTCATGGTCTGCACGGCGATCGGCGCATCGCCACCGACCGCGACGCGGCCGACGCGGATCTGGCGTGACTTGCGCCGCTCGATCTTGTGGTGACTCTGCATCGCCATGAAAAACTCTTTAAACCTTGGTTACGGCCTGAAACTTGCCACCCGCTCTACGAGGTGAGTCTTTTAAATACGTTAAATATTATTTACTTATATTTAATATATTCAACATTAAATAACAATATGTTTTCCATTCACAGCAGAGCGGGTGAACGCGGAATCCTAGGGCGTGGCGTCCAGCGGCAAGGTGAAACGCGCGGTCTTGTTGTCGTTGACGAATCTGGAAATGTCCACGGCCTTGCCATCGTCATCGACATGCACGCCCATTGCATTGCCGAGAAAAACTGTGAAGGGCGCGGCACCGTTCAGCACCTGCGTATCGCCCGGCCGCATCAGTCCGTTGATCACGGTCTTGCCATTAGCGTCGGTCACGCGCGCCCAGCTCGCGGCGGTCACGCTCAAGCTGATCCCGCTGCCGCCAGCGCCAGACACCGCGGACGGGCCGGATGCCGTGGATGCAGGCGCGCTGCCCGCGAACGACTTCTGCGCGGGTACCGGGGCCAACTGCGCGGCCGGTGCCACCGGTGCAGTGGTGGCCGATCCTTCAGGCGCTGCGACCGCGGTCGCTGCCTGCGCATTGGGTAGCGCGCCCGGTGCGGACTCGACAGCCGCCGCGGCCGCGGCACCCGTGGACTTCTGTTCCGCTGCAGGCGGCGTGACGGCCTTGGCGATCACCGACGGCGGCAGGCCCGGCTCGCCGCGTGCGAACCAGAGGAAGGCGCAGACGACGACCGCGGCGATCGCAGCGAGTATCGCCAGCGCCACCGGGAGGCGGCTGCCGGAACCCAGCTCGGTGCCGGAAGCCAGATGCAACTTCGACGGCAGGCTGGGCGCACGCGGCGCGACACGGGCCTGGTACAGGTCGAGCAGTTCCTTCTCCGGGATGCCTAGCACCTTGGCGCACTTGCGGTAATAGCCGCGCACGTAAACCGCCTCGTTGAGCGTATCGAAATCGTCGCTCTCCAACGCCTCCAGCGTGTGGCGGGCGAGCTTGGTTTGCGCCGCGAGTTCTTCGGGCGTCAGGCGCGCACGCTCGCGCGCACGGCGGATGAGCTCGCCGGGGCTGGCGCGATTGCTGTCGGGAGACTGCGGCGCGGCGGGTTCCGCGCTCTGATTCTGGAGCATGTTTTCGGGGTTCATTGTTGCGGGAGTTTGATGTTTGCGGCTTCGTCGGAGGCCGGGAAATCGCGCTTGAGGCGCATGGCGTAATCGCGCCCACCGGCGGCATTGCCCAGCGCGGTTTCGGTCATCGCGCCCAGCCAGAGCGTCTTGGGCGTGGGCTTGGCCACGGTCTCGTAGCGCTGGATGAAGGCGCGTGCGCGCAGGTAGTCCTGCTGCTGGTAGGTGAGCGCCGCCATCTGCGCCAGCGCATCGGGGAATGCGGGATCGATCTTCAACGCCGTGCGGAAATAATTGTCCGCGTGGTCTACGTCCTTCTGGCGTAGAGCGCAGATACCGGCGTTGGTCCAGGCCGCCGCGGGCGTGGAGTAGCCAAGGTTGTTCGCCGCCTCGGCGAAATTGCGCTGCGCCTCGTCGGCCTTGCCGTGCGCGCAGAGGAATACGCCGAAGTTGTTGCGGATGTCGGGATCACTAGGCGTGAGCGATAGCGCCTTGCGGTACTGCGATTCGGCTTCGCCGGCATCACCGCGCATTGCGTAGACATACGCGATGGACGAATGCGCCAGTGCGTAGTCGGGGTTTTCGCTCAGCGCACGGTTGAGTTTTTCCAACGCCAGAGATACGTCGCCCTTGCGCGCGTAATCCATGCCCAGCTCGGTGTTGATGCGCGCCGCCTCCTTGAGGTCCGCGCCCTGCGGCAGATCCGGCGTCGTGGAACAGGCTGCCAGCACGCACACGCTCGCCGCCAAAAGGATGGCCTTCTTCATGCCGAAACCCTCAATGCAATTCATTGCAGCACCACCGGAATGCCACTCAAGCGATTTTTCTGGCGTGACTGAACTTTGTCGGCGAACTGAGAGCAAGGGAGACGTGAGCAGCGCGCAGGGGTCCCATGCAGTGGAGGGGCAAGCGCCCGCGAACGGCTCCGGGCGTGTGGGCGGCTCACTGG
>JBOICL010000415.1:0-1863 GCA_050740055.1 Stenotrophobium sp. | reverse complement strand
CCGGCGAAGTGTTCGTGCACCGCAACGTCGCCAACGTCGTCGTCCACACCGACCTCAACTGCCTGTCGGTGATCCAGTTCGCGGTGGACGTGCTCAAGGTCGAGCACATCATCGTCTGCGGCCACTACGGCTGCGGCGGCGTCGCCGCGGCGCTGCGGCGCACGCGCCTGGGCCTGATCGACAACTGGCTGCGCCACATCCAGGACGTGCACGACAAGCACGCGCATGCGCTGGCGAAAATAGGCGACGAGAACCAGCGCATCAACCGCCTGTGCGAACTCAACGCCATCGAGCAGGCCGTCAACGTCTGCCACACCACCATCGTCAATGACGCCTGGGAGCGCGGCCAAAATCTCACCGTGCACGCCTGGGCCTACGCCCTGCACGACGGCCGCGTGCGCGACCTCGATTTCAGCGTGACCAGCGCGGCGGACATCGCGCCCACCTACGAGGCCGCCATCGCCAAACATTACCCGCAGATTCCGCGGCCGCCGGCGCAGGGGTGATGGAATTTCGCCGACAACATTCCACCCGCTCTCTAAAAATAAGGCACAGGCGATGAGGTTATTTATTGACTGAATATTTTATATTCAATAATATAAAACGTAAGCGCTAATGAATCACGGCAGAGCGGGTGGCCCATAAAGATTGCGCGACAGGGCTGTATGCGGCGCTTGCTAAACTAAGCGTCACGCTGTGAGAGGATCATCCCCATGCCCGCCAAAGCCCTGTCTATTACCGAAACGCTGCATGCTGAGATCGAGCGCATCCCGGAGGATCGTCGGGCGCTGCTGCTGAAGATCGTCCACTCTTTCCGTGAAGGCATCGAACAGGAGATCGAGGATGTCGATCCCCGTGTCTCGCTGCGCCAGTCGTTGCGCGAAGTGAAAGCTGGCAAGACCCGCTCCGTTGAAGGGCTGTGGAAACGGGTTGGTCTGTGACCCATAGCGTTGCGACCACGCCCACTTTTGAACGGGATCTGAAACGCCTCGGGCGGCGTTATCGCCGCATCCGGCTGGACCTTGAACCTCTGATCGAACAGTTGAGCGCCGGCGCAACACCGGGCGACCGACTCACAGGTGTTCAGTCCGTCGTCTACAAAGTCCGCATCCCGAATCGCGATGCCAGCAGGGGCAAAAGCGGCGGCTACCGTGTGATCTACTACCTGCCATCTGGCGCAGTCATCACGTTGCTGACGATCTATTCAAAGACGGACCAGGCAGATATCTCCGCCGACGAGATCGCACGTATTTTCAATGATGAACTTGGTGGTTAAGCGGTAGCGGGGTGCGCGTTGCGCACCCCGCACTTGCTGGACCGGCCTTCAAACTACGCCACAATCAGATTCTATTCTCTCCACGCGCTGAGAAGAGCCGTCTTCTTTTTCAGCGTCTTAAAGCCTTTCGCCTGCAACAACACAGCAAGGCTATCAATATTTTCGCTCGGCACACGGCCCTGATGCGCTTCGAGCGAGATGTTGCTAATGCGGTTGAAAAGCTCGTCGGGTAGATTGAACAAGATCTCATACTCTGAACCCTCGCAGTCAAGTTTGAGCAGATCGATTCGATCGAGATTTTCCTCTCGGAATATATCTGCGAGGGTGGTAGAGCGGACCTCAATGACGTCCGTCTCAGATTCGCTGGCGTGAATCGATGCCGATGTTGTGAATTCGTCCTTTGAATCGAACTGCAACTTTAGGGGCTCGTTCGACGAAGCGACTGCGCTCATTACTGCCTTGAAAGATACGCCTGGATTGGCATCTACATGGCGTCGAAGAAGACGGAAATTCTGGGGCATCGGCTCGTACGCATAGACCCTAGCTCGAGGAAGTTGACTCAGTACCAAAAGAGAGAAGTAGCCGAC
>JBOICL010000414.1:0-2874 GCA_050740055.1 Stenotrophobium sp. | reverse complement strand
GTCGTAGTTCGGCTGGAAATCCACCGTCTCCTTGTCGATGTCCGCCAGCAGTTCGTGCGCCAGCTTAGTCATGCGGATTTCGGTGTAACGCATCGCCGCCGGCCGGTCGCCGTCCACCGAACCGAAGTTGCCCTGCCCGTCCACCAGCAAGTAGCGCAGCGAAAACGGCTGCGCCATGCGCACGATGGTGTCGTAGATCGAACTGTCGCCGTGCGGATGGTATTTACCCATCACGTCGCCGACGATGCGCGCCGATTTCTTGAACGGCTTGTTGTAATCGTTGCTCTGCTCCTGCATCGCAAACAGCGAGCGGCGATGCACCGGCTTGAGGCCGTCGCGGGCGTCCGGCAGCGCGCGCCCCACGATCACGCTCATGGCATAGTCGAGATAGCTGCGGCGCATCTCGTCTTCGAGATTGACGGAGAGAATTTCCTTGGCGAATTCGGTCATGTAAACAGCCTGTAGCCGCCTATGTGGCGGCCTGATTTTTATGAGGAAAATGCGTTATTTAAAACCCACCTGATTTTAACACAGCGGCCTCTTACGCTTGAGGCTTTTCCTGGCGCTAAAACCGTCACCCGCTCTATAGGTTTTGCGACGAAATGAAGTTTTAATATAGATACTATTATTTAATTTATACAATTTTTAATAACTATAACGGGCAGCATAATTACAGAGCGGGTAGCCGGCATCGGCGGCTCAAGCAGCCTCACCGCCGCGAAAACTATTAATCCGGCCCGAATTTAAATTGAAACCGTTCGGGTTGAGCCTGTCGAAACCCGTGTAACAGCGTCCTTCGACAAGCTCAGGACGAACGTATTTGCGGGCCGGATCAATAGGCGAAGTGGAGACCGCGCTGGGCGCATCGGTGTAACCGAATAGCTCAAAGCCAGCCGTTACAGGCCGGCCCGGCGCCGATTTGAGACGCCGCCGCGTCGTTCCAGATCAAGCAGCCTGCGGCAGCATCTGGCCGATGAAGCGCTCCAGTTCCGGCTTGTCCATGTAGCGCGGCACAGCGTAGAACCAGAAAGTTTCGCTCTGGGCTTTCCCGGCGATTTCGGGAATGTCGGACTGCTTGAGCTTATCCACCTGCGTCGGAATGCCGTAGTCCGCGTTCATCTTGCGCACCTGCGCGATGAAGGCATCGGCGAGTTGGGCTTCGGTTTCGCCACCCTTCTTGAGGCCGCTAACTTCAGCGAGCTTAGCGAGGCGCGCGGTGCAGTTGGGCTTGGAGAAGTCCAGCACGCGCGGCAGGATGATGGCGTTGGCGAGGCCGTGCGGCACGTGGTAATAGGCGCCGAAGTTGTGGGCGATGGCGTGCACGTAGCCGACGCCGGCGATGGTGAACGCGATGCCGGCCTTGAATGAAGCCTGCGCCATGTTCTGCCGCGCCTCGACATTCGCGCCGTTCTTCACCGCCTCGGTGAGGTTCTGCATAATCAGGCGCGTGGCGTCGAGCGCCTCGCGGTCGGTCTTGGCGGTGCAATTGCGCGAGATGTAGGCCTCGACCGCATGCGTCAGCGCGTCCATGCCGGTGGCAGAGGTGATCGCCGGCGGCAGGCCGGTCATCAGCGCGCCGTCGAGCGCGGCGCCCTTTGGCACCAGCGCGGTATCCATGATCGCGAACTTGCGCGTCGTCGAGGGATCGGACACCACCGCGGCGATCGTCACCTCGGAGCCGGTACCGGCCGTGGTCGGTACGGCGTAGAGCGTTAGCGGCGGGAAGATCACGCGCATCAATCCGGCCATATGCACGATCTTGTGCGGATTGCGCGCGCGCGGCGATGACCTTGGCGGCGTCTATGGACGAACCACCGCCGACGGCGAGGATCGCAGTACAACCCTCCTTCTTCAGCATCGCCAGCCCGGTCTCGATCTGAGCGATAGTCGGGTTGGGCAGCACGCCGTCGTAGATCACGTAGCTGACGCCGAGTTGCCGCAGCTTCTCCTGCATCAGATTGATCAGGCCAATCTTGACCAGCATCGCATCGGTGACGATCAGCAGCTTCTTCACGCCGGTGCCGGCGATGTGCTCACAGAGCTGCAGCGAAGAACCGGGGCCGATGAACATCCTCGGCGTGCGGAAAATCAGCACCTTCTGTCCCCAGAACAGCAGGAACTGCCAGATCTTGAAGATGAAGACCTTGATCGAAAATGGAATCATGCTGCTTCTCCCGATGATGTAATCGTGTGCGCCGGTGGCCCGGCTGGAGTTTTTCTACGAGGCGATTGTCCCCCGCCGACGCCCCAGACATCAACAGAAATCATGCGCAGATACAGGGACGAGTTAAGTCCCCCTGTGCACCCGCCCACGACACGGTGTTTTTGCGTCGCAAAACGGGCGCGGGTGTGGGCGGAGGGGTGCCGACCTTCACGTTTGTCGCGGGCTTCGGGTACCTCCCGAGCCATTGCCCTTCGGGCAAGCACCGTGTCGGCACCCGCTCTAGTCGGCTCAACTAACAGATAAGTGATTTTATATTTTATAAAAATTTTACATTAAGTATTATATCACAAACATGGGCAACGCTAGATGAAGAGCGGGTCGCTTGCCAGCGCATCAACTAGGCGGGTTAGGCCATAGCTCCGCGCAAACGGCGAACTTCATCCTCCAGTCCCGCCGCCGTGACTTCAGCTGGCGCCACCGGAGATGCGGCCACAAGACTGATCTTCGACCAAAAACGGCGCGGCAGGCGGGCGCGCTTCAGGTAGCCGTCGCGGCGGCTGAAAATGCTTCCCCATAACCCCTGTAGTGCGACCGGCACGACCGGCACCGGCGTCCTCTCGATGATTTTCTCGATCCCCGACTTGAAGGGCGTGATCTCGCCGTCGAAGGTGATCCCGCCTTCGGGAAATATCCCGACGACCTCGCCTTCC
>JBOICL010000413.1:0-15059 GCA_050740055.1 Stenotrophobium sp. | reverse complement strand
GCGATAGAGCCCGCCGACATCATCACCGGCCGCATCGAGCGGTGTACGAACAGCAGCAGCAGGATGGTGCCGATCAGCGAGATCAGGCCGAAGCTGGAAATTTCCTGCCGCGCTTTTTTTGCCGCGTAGGCCGCGTGTGGCAGCAGGCCCGATGACAGCACTTCCGCGCCCGCCGCCCTTGCGGCGGCGTAGGCCGTATCCAGCGCCGGCATCACCTGCTCCTGCGTCGAAGCGGCGAACGGACTGTCGCGGGTTTCGGCGATCACCAGTACCCAGTGCCGCCCTTCACCCTGCACCGTCAGCATGCCGCCGGAAAGTTGCACGTCGCCCAGCGGCGGCACCTGCTGCATGAGGAAGTCACTGGTCAGTCCCAGCGGATCCTGCGCGGCGCCGAGCGGGCGCATGAAGCCCGCGGGCGTATACAGCGCGTGCAGCGCGTCGTTATAGATCGCGGCGCTGTCTCCCGCCGCCAGCCGCGCCCGGTCCTGTGCCGCGAGCAGTACGCCGCGATAGGGCTGGTAGGCGCTGACCGTGTCCTGCATGCGGTCTTGCACTTCCAGCTGCACATCGTCGAAACCCTGGCCCGGTTTCAGTGCTGCTGCGAAATTCGTGGCCGCAGTCCGGGCGGCTTCATCGCTTGCGGCGCCGAGCAGAAACAGGGTCTTGCGCCCGGCCTGATCGGAAAATTCCCTCAGCGCGATATCCACCACCGGGTCCTGTTCGGCGCCCGGCAACAGGGAGAGGATGTCGGTTTCGGTGGCGAGGATGGGCTTGAGATGCGTGAAGAAATTCACGCACAGCGCCAGCATCAGCGCCAGCCAGATGAAGAAACGCAGACGCGGCGTAGGCAGCGGAAAACGCACGGGGATCAGCGCTTGAACAGCGTCGCTTCGGCGTCGCTCAGTGCGGCGGGTCCGCCCAAGCTGTCGAGACTGATTTCGGTTCGATCACCGTGGCCGTCGAGCATTTCTACCTTGCTGACGCGCCGGTCGCCGTGAATGACCGCTTGGGTCAGCACATTGGACAGCGCGCTGGAGCGCGGCTTGAGGCCCATGACCCAGCCCTTTTCGGCAGGCATGCCGAACAGCTCGAAATTCTTGTCGAGCGCGCTTGGATTGAGGGAAAAGATCGAGAAGAACACGTCGCCCACGACCTTGAGTCCGGGCTGCTGCGCGACGTCCATGCGTACCGCGACCTTGCCGCTGTCCACTTGCAGCATCTGCGTGGGCGTGAGGATGAACTCGGAGTCGAAGGGCGTGAGCGTGTGCCACCAGATGCCCTGTTCGCGCGAGACGATGAAGTCGCCGCTGGACCTGAGCGGCTTGGGGATGTACTGCAAGTATTTGAGCTGGGTGAAATGGCCGCGCAGCACCGGATGCTGCGCCAGTTCCTGTTCGGCGGCAGCGATGATCTGGCGCAGTTGCGCGGGCGTGACGGGATGATCGAATACCGGGACTGCCGCGCGAGCGGCAAGCGCAGCCAGCATCATCATGATCCCTGCACAGGCGGTGAAAAACCTCATGCCGTCCCGACTCCCAGTTTTTCAAGCAGGATAGGTGGCGAAGCCAGGCACATTTCCAGCGTGTGGCAGTCAATCGCGACCTGTATGGTGCTGCCCTTGCTCAGGCGCTCGCCGCTGACGGCGTCGGTGAGCAGGTAGTCCATCTTCAGGCGGAATTCCCATTCGACGATGCGCACTCGCACCCGCACTTTCTGCTTGAAGCGCAGCGGCTTGATGAAGCGCATGTGCACGTCGATCAGCGGCCAGGCGTAGCCGCTGGCGAGCATGTGGTCATAGTTGTAGCCCAGGGTTTCCAGCAGCGCACAGCGCGCCACTTCGAAATAGCGCGCGTAGTTGCCATGCCAGACGATGTTCGCCGGGTCGCAGTCGTGAAACGGAATCTCGATCACGACCTCGTGTTGCAGCTGCGCGGGCGCGTTCATGCGGGTCTTCCGGAAATGTGCCGGCGCAGCAGGCCCGGCAGGCGCAGCAGCATGCCGCAGAACAGCCGCGTGTGCATCCACGAGATGCGCAGGTTGTCGCGCAGCAGGTCAAAGTGCGAAACGCCGTCGAGCGGATAGGTCACGCGCGTTGGCAGCGACAGTACCTGGGTCCCGCGCCACCACAGGCGCACCATGATGTCGGTGTCGAAATCCATGCGTCGGCCGACTTTTTCCGAATTCCACACCGCTAGCGTTGCCGCCAGCGGATAGACGCGAAAGCCGCACATGGAGTCCTGTATCTGGAACGACAGCGTGTGCAGCCACACCCAGAAATGTGTGATGTAGCGGCCATACAGTCGGCCCTTCGGCACGCTGCTGTCATACACCGGCACGCCGGTGACCAGCGCCTGCGGATCGGACTGCGCCAGCGCCAGCAGTTTCGGAATGTCGGCGGCATCGTGCTGGCCGTCCGCGTCTACCTGCGCGGCGTGCGTGTAGCCCTCGGCGAAGGCGGCGGCGCAGCCTGCCATCACGGCCACGCCCTTGCCGCGATTGGGCTGATAGCGGATCAGGTGCAGCCAGGCTGCTTCGCGCGCGGCGAGCGCATCGAGCATCGGCGCGCAGCTGGCATCGCTGCCGTCGTCCACGATCCAGCAGGGCAGTCCAAACGGCCGGAGCGTGTCCACGGTGCGGGCGATGGCATGCGCGTGGTTGTAAAAAGGCACGACGATGCAGGGCCTGAATGCGGAATTATTCACGGGTGAAAACGGCACGGCCGGAGGAATAAACCGACCCATCCGCCTCGTAACGGAAACCCAGTTCGCCGGCCGCCGCGTTGTAGCTGAGCCGCAGCGTGAGTTCGGCGCCGGGCCGTATCACCTGCATGAACTTAAGCAGGGACAGGCGGCTGAAGCCTGCGGCCAGCGGGAAATGCGCGCGGCCGTAGCGGATCGCCCAGTCCACCTGGGTCACGCCAGGGACGATCGCGAGACCGGGAAAATGGCCGCGGAATTTCGCGAGGTCGCGGGGAATGCGCAGTTGCAGCCGCACCGAGCCTTCATCCCGCTGCGTGGAGAGGATTTCCGGTTCGGAGGTCAATGCGGTTCAGGCGACGGCCGGCGTATTCAGCAGATGCTCAACCGCGCTGACGATGTCGCCGACGGTGCGCACCTGCTTGAATTCCTCGGCCTGGATTTTCCGGCCAGTGACTTCCTTGAGCTTGATCACCAGGTCCACAGCGTCGATGCTGTCGATGTCGAGATCCTGGTAGAGGTTGGCTTCCAGTGAAATTTTGGCCGGATCGATCTCGAACAGTTCCACCAGGATGTCGCGCAGCTTTTCGTAAATCTCGTCCCTGCTCTGCATGTCTTGCCACTGCCCCAAAATAATGGTTTACAAAAATTAACGATTCCCTGTCGGCATTATAAGGCGAAGAGCTTCTGTGCAGGGCTTTGCTGTGCTTCGGCGGTCTGTACGGCGACCGTCGCGGTGAAGTATTTTTCGAGAAATTCCGTGACCTGGCGGGCGGCCACGGTGCGGTTCTGGCCCGGCTTCACCAGACTGGAGGCGCGTAGTGCCTCGCCTGCGCTGACCGTCACATGGAAGCGCTGCGGCGGGATGTGATACCAAGGCCTGCCCTTGGTCAGCGTGGTCGGCACCACGGTGATCGTTACCGGCAGGATGTCCGCGTCCGCCGCTAGGGCGATCTGCGCTGCGCCGCGCTTGATGTGGATCGCCTGTCCCGGCCGCGTGCGCGTGCCTTCGGGGAACACCAGCAGGGAATTGCCCTGGCGCAGCGCCGCCGCGCAGTCCTCGATCAACTGCTCGCCCTCGTGGTTGGGGATGTAGCCGGCCCAGGCGGCGGGCCAGCGCATGAAGGCGTTGCGGAAGATGCCCGGTTTGACGATGCAGTCTACCCGCGGCATGAACGAGATCATGAACACCACGTCGAGCAGACTCGGATGGTTGCACACCACCAGTTGGCCGCCGCGCCGCAGCCTTTCGCCGCCACGCAGTTCCCAGCTGAGGATGCCCGCGCTTTTCATGAACCAGATGAAGGCCCGCCAGCTCAGATGCATGATGCGCTGCACGCGGCGCTTGGTGATGGTGGGGTCGCGCGACAACAGGCGAGCCAACGGGAACAGGGTGGCGGAGAGCAGCAGCCCGCCGATACCGAACAGGGTGAAGCTCAGGCCGGTGGCGAGCACGCGCCAGAGATAGTTGAGGCGGGAGGCCAGCTTGTTCATGCGCCGCCCGCCGGCAGCGCGTAGATGCCTTCCATCTCCAGCAGCAATTCCTTGCGGCAGATGTCGCCTTCCATGCAGATCACCGGCGTGTCCGCGCCGAACAGCGCCGGCAGCAGCGGCCGCAGGCCGTCCATCAGGCGCCGGTCGCGCAGGTAGAGCTTGAGCCCCAGCGGCGTGCAATCGGCAAGTGCGCGTCCGGGCAGGTGATGGTCGAGCGCGTTCTGCGCCAGCGCGCGGATGTTGTTGGCGACTTCCTCCAGTTGCATCGCCGGATCGTCCAGGTGACGGCTGGCGTGGCCGACGATGCTGGCGGTGCCGGAGACGTAGAGGTGTGAGGTATCGGCCCAGCGCTTGAGCGTGGCGCGCGAAAAGCTGGGGCTGCGCGGGCCGTATTCGCGCGGATACTTGAAGGCGCTGACCTGGCGCGGATTCTCCACCTGCATCGCCGGCGTCTTGCCGGCGAGGAAGTAGATCAGCAGACCGGAGCCGTGCGTGCCGATGGCGGTGGCGGCGGGCAGGTTCAGCTCGAAGCCGGGCTTGAGCGAGAGCGCGCGGTGGCGGCCGAGGCTGAACTGGCGGTAGCGCTCCGCATCGCCTTCACCGCGCGTGATGTCCGCCATGTAGATCCACACGCGCAGCCAGCAGGGATAGCCCAGCTTCTGCATCAGCCGGTCCATGCGCACGTAGGCGCGGAAGGCGGCGTGATCCATGTGCGCGAGCTCGGATTCCTCCAGCCGCAGGCTGCCGAACAGGACCTCGCCGTTGTGCGCGTAGCCGATGCCGTCGTCGCGGCCGTGAACGACCGGCAGGTCGCTTTGCCACAGCTGCGCCTGCGGAATCGCGCCGAGTTGTTCCAACTCGATGTTGATGATGCGCGGGTCGTCCGGCGCATCCAGACCGCGGCCGTAGCGCACGCAGGCCAGGGTCTGCGCATCCGGCCGCGCATCCGCTGCCGCGACATGGCGCAGGCGATAGGGGCAGACGGTGGAATCCGAGCGCGGTGCGGTCATGTCGGCATCGGCATGGCGTCACGCCTGCGCGTCGAGCCACCCGCTCTGCTGATGGTAGGCCCAAGATTGTTATATTTTATAGAAAGCATTGAATTTTATTGTGCAATATAAAACAATACTACATTGTGAGAGCGCTACAGCGGGTGGGGCTTTCATGCGAGAATTTGCCGCAAATATTAACCATGCCGCCGCCACACTGCACGGCGCGCCGCGACAACATTACAGGGGAGTCCCGATGTCCGCACAGACCGCCGAAGAAAGCGCGCTCGCGCAGTTGCTGGTGCAGGCGCTGAATCTCGACGGCGTCGATGCGGCTGCCATCGCGCCGGACGCGCCGCTGTTCGGCCAGGACAACGGCAGCCTCGGGCTCGATTCCATCGATGCCCTGGAAATCTCGCTGGAGATCAGCCAGAAATACGGCGTCGAGCTGAAATCCGACGACGAGGCCACCAAGAAATCCTTCGCCTCGCTACGCGCCCTCAGCGCCTTCGTGCAGCAAAAGCGCGCGGCCAAGTAAACGCACAGGCCGGGCCCATGCCCGCACTCATCCTCGCCTACCCGGTCCTGGCGCATCTCGGCATCATCCTGCACCGGCCGCTGCTGCAATGGCTGGCCCTGTGCTGCCTCGTTGCCGTGCCGCTGTACGAAGGTTTGCGCGGCGGAAGACCGCGCCACTGGGTGATATTGCTGGGCGCTGTCGCTCTGCTGTTTCTGCTCACGCGCGCCGGCGGCGGAAAATACCTGCTGTTCCTACCGCCGGTGTTCCTGCCCGCGGTCGGCGCCTGGTTCTTCGGCAGTACGCTGCGCAAGGGGCAGGTGCCACTGATCACGCGCATGGCGCGCGCCACGCGCAGCGATGAGCTGCCTGCCGAACTGCTGCCCTACACGCGCAAGGTCACGGGGTTGTGGACGCTGGCACTCGCCGGCCTAGCCCTGTGGGCGGCGGCGCTGGCGGTTTTCGCACCGCTGCCGCTGTGGTCGCTGTTCACCAACTTCATCGACTACTTGATTCTGGCAGCGATCTTTCCGCTGGAATATCTCTACCGCCGCCTGCGTTTCCGCCATCTCGAACATCCCGGTTTCATCGGCTTCATCCGCTCGATCGCGAGCCTCAACTATCGCAAACTGTGATGAACACCCTGCCGCTGATCGCCGCTTACCACCCGCAGGCCGTGCTGGCCTGGCGCGCCGACGGGCCGGTCACGCACGGCCGGTTCGCGGCGGAGGCGATCGCGCTGGCCGCAGCGCTGCCGGCGGGCCGCCATGCCATCAATCTGTGCGGGGACCGCTACCGCTTCATGCTCGGACTGGCAGCGGTGTGCCTGCGCGGCCAGACCAGCCTGCTGCCAGCCAGCAGCGCGCCAATGGCGATTGCGGCGCTGTCGGACCGGTACACCGACAGTTACGTCCTGAACGATGCAATGGCGCGGGCGCAAGGCGGGCAGACTCCGGAGGAGTCTCCAGAAATTCCCGCCGATCACATTGCCGCCATCGCGTTCACCTCCGGCACCACCGGCGCGCCGCAGCCGCATGCCAAGAGCTGGCGCGTGTTGGCCCAAACCGCGCAGCTGGCGCGCGAGGTGTTCCTGCCCGGCGGCGAGGCGGTCAATGTCGTTGGCACGGTGCCGCCGCAGCACATGTACGGCCTCGAAACCACCGTGTTCTTCGCGCTCGCCGCCGGCTGCGCTGCGCATCACGGCAAGCCGTTTTTCCCTGCTGACGTGCGCGCCGCGCTCACCGCCGTGCCCGCGCCGCGCCTGCTCATCACCACGCCGGTGCATCTGCGCGCACTGCTCGGCGCGGGCGTGAAACTGCCGGAACTGCGCCTGATGGTCTCCGCCACGGCGCCGCTCGATGCGCAACTGGCGGCACAGGCGGAAGACAGGTTTGGCGCGCCGCTGCGTGAAATCTACGGCTGCACCGAGGCCGGCAGTATGGCCATGCGCCGGCCGCGTGAAACCTCGCAGTGGCAGTTGCATCCCGGCATGCGCATCGAGGACTGCGAAGGCAGCGTCAGCATCCGTGGCGAGCACCTGCCGCAGGCGATACCCCTGAACGACGTGGTGGACATCGCCGATGCGCGCCGCTTCCACCTGCTCGGCCGCGACGCCGACATGATCAAGGTCGCCGGCAAGCGCGCCTCGCTGGCCGATCTCACACAGAAACTGCTGGCCGTGTACGGCGTCGAGGACGCCGTGCTGTTCCTGCCCGATGACAGCGAACGGCCGGCCGCGCTGGTGGTGGCGCCCACGCTGTCCGAAAGCGAGATCCTCGCCGCGCTCACGCCGCAGGTCGACGCGGTGTTCCTGCCGCGCCCGCTGCGCAAGCTGCCGCGCCTGCCACGCGACGAGCTCGGCAAACTGCCGCGTGCGCGGCTGCTGGAACTGCTTCGCACATGAACGAATTCCACGCCAGCGCCAGCGTGCCCGCGGATCATCCCTGCCTCGCCGGACATTTCCCCGGACAGCCCATCGTGCCCGGCGTGCTGCTGCTGGAGCTGGTTGCCGCCGCCGTGCGCGAATGGCGCGGCACGTCCTCGCAAGTACGCAAATTTCCCAATGTGAAATTCCTCGCTCCGTTGCTGCCCGGCGAAGTCATGGACGTCCACCTCAGCGGCAGCGGTGCGCAACTGCGCTTCCGCTGCGAGTGCGCCGGCCGCGTACTCGCGCAGGGCAGCCTGGAACTCGCGAACTGATGGCACAGGACTGGGACCAGCAGAAGGAACGCAGCAATCCGCTGATGCTGCGTCTGCTGCTGTGGATCGCGCTGGCTCTAGGCCGTGGCGTCGCGAGACTGCTGCTGTTTCCCATCGTCGGCTATTTCCTGCTCAGCGGCGGCGCTGCCAAAAAAACCTCGCGCGACTACCTGCGTCGCGTGCTCGGGCGCGAGCCGCGCCGGATGGATGTCGCGCGTCATTTCCATGCCTTTGCCAGCGTCGCACTGGATCGTTTTTTCCTGCTCGGAGGTCATGCGCAGGACTTCCAGGTGGCGATCCACCGGCCGCAGGAGGTTTACGACATCTCCATGCAAAACCGCGGCTGTCTGCTGCTGCTGGCGCATCTGGGCGGCTTCGAGATCTTCCGCGTCGTTGCCACCGAACAGCGCCGGTTGCCGCTGCGCATCCTCATGGACCTCGACCACAACCGCATGTTCATGAACATTTTGCGACGGCTCAACCCGGACATGCTGAGCCGCGTGATCGACGCCTCGCAGCGCGGCCCGGCGCTGGTGCTGGCGCTCAAGCAGGCGCTCGATGAAGGCGCGATGGTCGGCATGATGGCCGACCGCGCGCTGGCCGATGAACGCGCGGTGACGGTGGACTTTCTCGGCGGCAAGGCGCGTCTGCCCGCGAGCCCGTGGATTTTCACGGGTGCGCTCGGCGTGCCGGTGATCCTTGCCGTCGGTCTGTACCGCGGCGGCAACCGCTACGACGTGCACTTCGAACTGCTCGCGGAAAAAATCGCGCTGCCACGCGCGAGCCGTGAACAGGCCCTGCAGGACTGTGCGCAGCGCTACGCCGACCGGCTGGCGCATTACGCGCGGCTCGCGCCCTACAATTGGTTCAACTTCTACGACTACTGGCAGTCCTGATGCAGCCGCTGAACATCAGCCACTACACCGTCACCACCGCGCTCGGCGCCGGGCTGGATGCGCAGCTGCACGCCCTGCGCGCGGAGGCGACCGGACTGCGGCACCGCAGCTTCGAGACCTGCCCGATTGCCTGCTGGATCGGCGAGGTTCATGAACTCGACATAGCGCTTTCTGGCGCGCTCGCCGAATGGGATTGCCGCAACAACCGTCTCGCCTGGCTGGGCCTGCGGCAGGATGGTTTCATCGACGCCGCGCGCGCCCTGCGCGAGCGTCATGGCGCGGAGCGCGTCGGTGTGTTCATCGGCACCAGCACCGCCGGCGTGCACTCCACCGAACTGGCCTACCGCGAGCGCCACGCTACGCAGAGGCCGTTGCCGGGCTGGTTCAACTACCGCACCTCGCAGAACTGCTTTTCCGCCGCCGATTTCGTGCGCGAGGCATTGGGACTGCAAGGGGTGGCCCTGTCCATCGCCACCGCCTGTTCGTCCAGCGCCAAGGTGTTCGCCTCCGCGCATCGCGCGATGCAAGCGGGGCTCTGCGACACCGCTATCGTCGGCGGCGTGGACAGCCTGTGCCTGACCACGCTCTACGGTTTCAACTCGCTGCAACTGGTGTCGCCGGAAATCTGCCGGCCCGCCGACGCCGCGCGCCGCGGCATCTCCATCGGCGAGGCGGCGGGATTCGCCATCCTCGAAAAGAATGCGGGTGCGGGTATGGCGCTGCTCGGCTACGGCGAGAGCAGCGATGCGCACCACATGTCCGCGCCGCACCCCGAGGGCGAAGGTGCGGCGGCGGCGATGCGTGCGGCGCTGGAGCGCGCAGGCCTGCGGCCGCAGGACGTGGACTACATCAACCTGCACGGCACCGCGACGCCGGCCAACGACGCGGCCGAGGACAAGGGGGTCTGCGCGCTGTTCGGCACGGCCACGCCTTGCAGTTCGACCAAGGGCTGGACCGGCCACACGCTGGGTGCGGCGGCGATCACCGAGGCGGTGTTCGCGCTGTTGTGCATGGAGCACGGCTTCATGCCGCGCAGTCTCAATACGCAGGAAAAGGATCCCGCCATTCACGGCAACATCCTGCTGCAGGCGCGCGAGGCCGGGGTGGCGCGCGTGCTGTCCAACTCCTTCGGATTCGGCGGCAACAATTGCAGCCTGTTGTTCGGGAGGCCCGCGTGAAGCCGCTGTTCGTCGAAGCCGTCGGCGTGGCCGCGCCTGGATTGGAGGGCTGGGCGCAGGCGCTGCCAGTGCTGCGCGGCGAGCAGGCTTACGTGCCGCGTGACCTGAGCGTCTACCAGCCGAACCTGCTGCCGCCCAACGAGCGCCGCCGCGCCACCGCCGCCGTGCGTCTCGCCTTCCGCGTCGCCGAGGATGCGATGAGCGGCAGCACATTCCAGCCTGCAGAACTGGCGGGCGTTTTCGCGACGAGTGAAGGCGATACCGGCATCCTGCATCGGCTGTGCACGGCGCTGGCCGGCGAGAGCCGCGCGGTCTCGCCCACCGATTTTCACAACTCCGTGCACAACGCCGCCGCCGGCTACTGGAGCATTGCCGTCGGGGCGAAGCTGCCGTCGGTGAGCCTGTCGGCCTGGGACGCCAGCTTCGCCGCGGGCCTGCTGGAAGCGATGACGCTCGCGCACGGCGACGGCTGCAAGGTGCTGATGGCCGCCTACGACATCCGCCCGCCCGATCCCCTGCACGCGACGCGGCCGCTGCAACACGCAGTGGGCGCTGCGCTGGTGCTGACGCCGGAACGCACGGCCGCTTCGCTGGCGAGTCTTGTAGTCAGCTCGACTCAGGACGCGGAAACGGCGATGACGGATGCCGTGCTGGAAAGCCTGCGCCGTGGCAATCCCGCCGCGCGCGCCCTGCCGCTGTTGCAACTGCTCGCGCGCAAGGCGGCGGGCCGTGTGGTGCTGGCGGGCACCGGCGCACAACGCTGGCAGTGGCAGGTGCAGCCGCTGTGACTGCGACCATGATCGGCGAGGATGAAATCCGCGCGCTGATTCCGCATGCGGGACGCATGTGCTTCTGGCAGACGGTGACGGACTGGGACGAGGCCGGCATCCGCTGCGTCACCAACACGCACCGCGATCCCGCGCACCCGCTGCGGCGCGACGGCCAGTTGTCCGCGATTCATCTGGCGGAATACGGCGCACAGGCGATGGCGATACACGGCGGGCTGCTGGCGCGGCGCGACAGCGGCGGCAAGGCCGCGCCGGGCATGCTGGCGTCGTTGCGTGATTTCGAAATGCAGGTGCAGCGCGTGGACGACGTGGACACGGCGCTGACGGTGCACGCGCGCAAACTGGTGGCGGGCGCGGGCGGCGCGATCTACGAATTCGAGATTTCCGCCGGTAGCCGCAAGCTGGCGTCGGGCCGCGTGTCGGTGATTCCGATGGGGGTTGCGGCTGCGTGAAATGTCACCCGCTCTGTCGTTATCTTGGAGCGCCAATGTTTATAAATATTGTTCAATTAGTAATTTATTCAACAACATTTAACATCACTTATACGCAAAATGGCAGGAGCGGGTGAGTTAGGAAACCCTGAAGGAGCGTCGCGAGCGTAGCAGCAGCTCATTCAGGATTTCCTAGAAATATCCCTTGCGCTTGAACAGATACAGCATCAGCGCGCCGAGGCCGACGATGCTGCCGAGCGCGACGAAGTAGCCATAGTGCGTATGCAGTTCCGGCATGTATTCGAAGTTCATGCCCCAGATGCCGGTGAGCAGGGTCAGCGGCATGAACACGACCGCGACCACCGTGAAGATTTTCATCACCTCGTTGGTGCGGTGCGTGAGCGAGGCGAAATGTAACTGCACGGCGGATTCGATGTCGCGCTCCTGCGCGTTGGCGTGAGCCTGCACGCGGCGGATGTGTTCGCCCAGATCGCGCATGCGGATTTCCTCGCCGCTGCTCCAGTCGGTGCGCGTGTTGCGCCGCCAGGTGTCGAGCGCTTCGAGCTGGCCTTCGGATAGTGCTTCGAGCCGGCGCGCGACGCGGCGCTCGTCCATCAGGCTGCGCCAGTCGTCCATCGAACTGTGCGGATCGAGCAGGTCTTCCTGCAACTGCGAAAAGCGCTGATCCAGCGGTTCGCGGATGCGCAGGAAGCGGTCCACCATCGCGTCCAGCACCGTGTGCGCGAGCTTGAGCACGCTGCCCGGCGGCTTGAGGCGGCCGTCCATGAGTTTCTGGCGCACGGCGGGAAAGCTCACGCTGTCCTTCCCGCGCACCGTGACCAGCACGCGGTCGAACAGGAAGAAGGCCGCGGTGCGCGTTTCCAGCGGCACCGGGTCGTCGCAGGGGCCAAGGCCCTGGAATACCAGCATGTCGTAGTCGGCAGTGCCGTCGAAGAACGAGGGATGGTCGGCGTTCAGGCTGTCCTTTACGTGCTGCGGCTCGATCGCGCAGCCGATGATCGGCTCGGCCCAGCATTCCCAGTGCAATTCCTCGCGAACGAAATCCGCCCAGATCAGGCCGGAGTCCGGCAGCTTGTCGAGACCTGCGAGCGCACGCGGCGGCTGACCGGCGATGAAATGAAAGATTTCCATGCGCTAAAAATAGCAGTTTCGCAGGATGGAATGAGCGCGAGCGAATTCCATCTAACGCAATTGATGCAATTCACTAACACTCTGGCGCCTAAAAATTATTAAACCGCCGCCTGCGCCCGCTCCTCATGCCGCACATGATTCTTCTCGCGGTAGAAGATGGCGACGAAGACGAACAGCAGACCGACGACGCCCATCATCTCCGCGAAAAAGTTGAAATACTGCGGCCCGACCAGCCGGTAGGTGGAGACCTTTGCCTTCGCCGCGTCGAACTGGCCGCTGCTGGCGACGGATTTGCGGTTGACCACGTCCATCAGTTCCACGCGCCTGCCGGCCTCGTCCACATGTGCGACGAGGTAGGTGCCCGCGAGCGGATGGCTTTGGCCGGTGGATTCGATGGTGGTGACGCCGCTGCTGCCGCCGAAGTCGATCTTCTGTCCGGTGACGAAGCCCGAGACATCGGTCAGCGTGACCCAGGTCTGCGCGCCGGTGGTGGCCGACACTGCCTGCAGCGGCCGCACCATGTAGTGATTCACCGCCGCGGTCATCAGGTTGCCGACGCTGATGGACAGCAGGAACAGCGCCATGATGAAACTCTTCATCGTCAGCGGTGCCTGCTTGTAGCTGAACTCCAGCGCGGTGATCGACACCAGCACCTCGGAGGCCGTGAGCACGACGTAGGCGAGGATCTGCCACCACAGGCTGACCACGTGCCCGCCCTGGATGCGCGACTCGATCCACGACACGATCAGGAAGGAGCTGGCGATGGTGAACAGTCCCGCGCCGATCTTGCGCAGCGGCGTGACCTTGCAGAATTTTCCAACCAGCGGATACACGCCGAAGGTGAACACCGGCACCAGCGCGAGGATGAACAGGCCGTTCACCACCTGGATCTGCGCGGGCAGCAGGACCAGGCCGAAGCCGAGATCCTTGTCCATCAGCGACGACTCGGCTTGCAGCGTCCAGGTCTGGCCGTTGGACTGGTCCCACAGCGACCAGAAGAAGGCGACGAAAAGATAAATGATGGCGAGGCCGCCGATGGTCTTGAGGCCCTCGGGCGAGAACACGTCGTGCAACCAGGCTTTGCCCGCGGGCGCCACTACCGCGTATTTCTTGCGGCCCAGCCAGAAAATCAGCGTGGCGCAGAACATCATGATCGCCGGCATGCCGAAGGCGAATTTCGGGCCGTAGTCGGGGTTGTTCAGCAGCACCGGGCAGAAGAAGATGGAGATCGACGAGCCGGCGTTGATGGCCAGATAAAAATAGCTGAAGGCGCGTTCGATCAGGTGCTGGTTCTTGGCCGTGAACTGGTCGCCAACATTGGTGGAGACGCAGGGCTTGATGCCGCCGGTGCCGAAGGCGACCAGCGCCAGACCCAGCAGCAGTCCGGTTTCGCCCGGCACCAGCGCGAGGATGGTGCAGCCCGCGCAGTAGGAGATCGAGAACACCATGATCGTGCGGAACTTGCCCCAGAACACGTCCGAGACGATCGCGCCGATCAGCGGGAAGAAATAGGCGCCGGACTTGAACAGCGACTGCCAGGTGGTCGCGTCCGCGTCGCCGAAACGCAGGAACTGCGTCATGTAGATGGCGAGGATGGCGTTGATGCCGTAGAAGCAGAAGCGCTCGGCGAATTCGTTGACGACAATGAAGGGGATGCCGGAGGGCATGCGGTCGCCGCTGTCGTCACGGTCGGTTGGGGTCATGCGGGACTCTCTTGCAGAAAGGCTGTTGATCGGCGCGGATGGGCCGCAGTGCTGCAGTCTAGGCGGCGTACTTGTGCAGCCGCCTGAGTATTTTCCCCGCGAATCCCGCCATCAGCCCGCAGCGTTGTGCAGCAGGCGCATGCCGAAGCGGATCATGTTGGCGTAGTCCTTCACGCCGATGCGCTCGTTGGCGCCGTGCACGCGCGCGAGGTCCTGCGGGCCGAATACGCTGGGCGCGAAGTTGTAGCGGTTGACGAACAACCCGGCATAATTGCGTGTGTCGGTGGCGCCGGTGACGATGCCGGTGGTGACCAGCGCCTGCGGAAAGATGTCGTGGATGGTCTGCGCGATCACGCCGAAGGCCGCCGAATGTGTGTCGGACACCGGTGAAGCCTCGCTGGCGAAGCCGCCTTCCTGCGTGATCACGATGCCGTCGTCCGCCATCGCCAGCCGCGCATGGCGTTCGACATCGGCGATGCTGTCACCGGGCAGCAGGCGGAAATTGACTACCGCGTAGGCCTCGCTCGGCAGCACATTATCTTTCACGCCCGCGCGCAGGATCGTCGGCGCGGTGGTGGTGCGCACCAGCGCATTGGTCGCCGGCGCGCGAGTCATCTTGGCGGCGATCAGCGGGCGCAGCAGCCAACGGTTGGCGAGCGCGATGCGATCGAACAGCGGCATGTTTGGCGCGAGGCGGCTGAGCATGTCATTCACCGGCGCTCTGAGGCGCGCGGGCATCGGGTGCCCTTGCAGCCGCGAGACTGCGCGGGCGAGGCGGCCGATGGCGGTTTCATGCGGCGGCATGGACGAATGCCCGCCGGGCGCATGAGCGGTTAGGCGCAGCGACAGATAACCTTTTTCCGCCGCCATGACCGTCGCCACCGGACGCTGCACGTTCTGCACGATGCCCTCGGTGATCGCGCCGCCCTCGTCCAGCGTGAACTCGGCGATCACGCCGCGCGAACGCAGCAGCGCGGCGATCTGCTTCGCGCCCTGCTCGCCGCCGATTTCCTCGT
>JBOICL010000412.1:0-1737 GCA_050740055.1 Stenotrophobium sp. | reverse complement strand
CCACGGCGTCAATCCGCAGATCGAGCTGATCGGCGACACGCATGCCAAGGGCCACTGGGGCCTGCACTACCAGCTGAGCAACACGCAGGACAAGACCCTGACCCAGCTCGGCGCGTATTCCGACGACGAATACCGCAAGACGCCGCAGGGCTGGAAAATCGAGGCGACACGCTGCGTGGTGACCTCGACGCTGGTGCTCAATCTCGGTGACGCCGCGATCAAGGCGCTGGTGATCGGCCGCGCACCCGCGGCCTGAGCGCGCCATGCTCACCGCGCTCCAGGCGACGCCGGCGCAGTGGTACGCCGCCGCCCTGTTGCTGATCCTCGTGCTGTGTCCGCTGGTGTTCGGCGGACTGATGCTGCTGCCGGCCTCCTATGGCCGTCACAAGAAGGAGCGGCCGCACTGGCTCTGGGGGCCAGGCATTCCCACACGCTGGGCCTGGGTGATCATGGAAGCGCCTTCGTCGATTGGTTTTGCCGCCATCTATTTCTGCGGTGCGCAGGCTTTCGAGCTTGCGCCGCTGGTGTTGTTCCTGATGTGGCAGAGCCACTACTTCCAGCGCAGCTTCATCTTCCCGTTCAAGCTCAAGACGCGCCCCGGCGATACCACGCCGGTGATGATCCCGGTGCTGGCGGTGAGCAGCAACCTGGTGATCTCCTTTCTCAACGCCGCGATCCTGTCGTGGCCGACGATCGGTCGACACTACGACCTCGCCTGGCTGGCCGATCCACGCTTCATCGTTGGTGCGGTGATCTTCGTGACCGGCTACCGCGTCAATCGCAAGGCCGACGCCATGCTCGCCGCGCTGCGCAAGCCCGGCGAGAACGGCTACAGGATTCCGCGCGGCTGGCTCTACGAGAAAGTGAGCTGCCCGAATTATCTCGGCGAATTCACCGTGTGGATCGGCTGGGCCATCGCCACCTGGTCCTGGGGCGGCGTGGCCTTCGTGCTGTGGACGCTGGCCAACCTGGTGCCGCGCGCGCTGCAGAACCACCGCTGGTATCACGAGAAATTCCCCGACTATCCGCCGCAGCGCAAGGCGGTTATTCCTTACATTCTCTAGCCGGCTGCTTCTTTTTTGACAGCCGCACAGCATCACCCGCTCTCAAGGTTTTGCGCAGGGCTATTGTTTTATATTAGTTAATATATTTTATTATATTAACCAATATAACACTATAATTCAGCAGCCGAAGGTTAGAGCGGGTAGCTACATCGCGACCCGCACGGTGCCGCCTTTCTGTTTGACAGCGGTATTCCACGCGCCTGTAATGCACCCAGGTATCGCACAGGCCCTCGCATGGAAGCCATCGCACAACGGGATATTCATTTCGACCTCGCCGGCTGCGACATGCGACGCTGGTGTGCGGATGATGTTTGCCGCACCCATTTCTTCAGCGCGATGTCGGTGCTGTTCCCGGAAGGCGAGAAGTTCTTCATCGAGAGCGTGCGTCATTTCCGCGACCTCATCACAGATCCGCAGCAGCTCGAAGACGTGCGCGGCTTCATTGGGCAGGAGGCGATGCACGGCCGCGAGCACCTGGCTTACAACGCCGCGCTAGGCAAGGCCGGCTACGACATCGCGCGGCTCGAAGGCCGCGTGGTCAAGCAGTTGGGCTTCACCCGCCGCATGCTACCGCCCAAGGGCCGCCTGGCGGTGACCATCGCGCTGGAGCATTTCACCGCGATCATGGCCGATGTGCTGCTGTCGGATCCGCGCGTGATCGAAGGCGCCGATC
>JBOICL010000411.1:0-2110 GCA_050740055.1 Stenotrophobium sp. | reverse complement strand
GACCGGGCCATCCATGGCCCGGACTTTCCAAAACAGCATCACTAATTGAATTCATCTGAGTACTCAATCATGAGCAACTACAACAAACTCACCCCGGAACAGTTCCAGGCCATCGGCACCGAGTTCGACGCCATTCGCAATCGTGTACGCGCTGACCTCGGCGAACGCGATGCCAACTACATCCGTGGCCTGGTCAAGCGCCAGCGTCAACTGGAAGTCGGCGGCCGCGTGATGATGATGATTCCACCGGCCTGGCCGCTGGGCGTGGCCGCGCTGTCGGCGTCCAAGATCCTCGACAACATGGAGATCGGTCACAACGTCATGCACGGTCAGTACGACTGGATGGGCGACGCCGCGCTGAACTCCAAGAACTTCGACTGGGACAGCGCTGACACCGCCAAGAACTGGAAGCAGACCCACAACTACGAGCACCACACCTACACCAACGTGCTCAACAAGGATCATGACATCGGCTACGGCCTGCTGCGCATGTCCGACCAGCAGAAGTGGGAGCCGCGCTTCCTCGCCAACCTGCCGCTGACGGTGATTCTGCATACCTTTTTCCAGCACTTCGTGGCGGTGCAGAATCTGCATCTCGAAGAGGTCCTGATCTACAAGACCAAGACCAAGGAGCAGATGAAGGAAGAGTTCAAGCCGATGTGGGCCAAGATGCGCAAGCAGCTGAAGAAGGACTACGTGACCTTTCCGCTGCTGGCCGGCCCCTTCGCGCCGCTGGTGTTCGCCGGCAATGTCACCGCCAACTTCGCGCGCAACGTCTGGGCCTGCGCGGTGATCTTCAACGGTCACTTCCCGGAAGACGTGGAACAGTACCCGGAGTCGGTGATCGAGAACGAGACGCGCGGCCAGTGGTATGTGCGCCAGCTGCTCGGCTCCGCCAACTTCAGCGGCGGCAGGCTGATGCATGTCATGAGCGGCAACCTCAGCTTCCAGATTGAGCACCACCTGTTCCCGGACCTGCCGGCGCACCGCTATGCCGAGATTTCGCCGGAAGTGCGCGCGATCTGCGAGAAGTACGGCCTGCCCTACAACACCGGCTCGTTCCTGCGCCAGACGCTGAGCACCTGGAAGCGCATCGCCAAGTTATCGCTGCCCTCGCGCAAAGCCTCCGTGGCCAGCGAAGCAGTGAACGACGCGGCACAGCCACTGGCCGCCTGAGCGGTACGTAAGACTGACCGATCATTGTTGCGCTAACCTTCGCGTCAATGGAGGAAGGGGACGATGACTGAAGGGGTTCATGTGCAAGCGGCCGACGTGCACGGCTACAGCAAGCTCGCGGTCGATGCCACGGTGAAGCTGACCGATCTGGTCGAGGCCATGCACCTCAACATCTCACGCGCACCGTGGATTTTCGGCAAGACCGCGCAGGGTCGCACCCGCGGCATCACCGGGCTGGTTTACGCCAGCATCCGCGGCGTTACCGAGGTGGTGGGACTGGGGCTGGACCAGGCGTTCAAGCCCCTGGTGCCGCTGGTCGAAACCTGCTTCCCCGGTCATCAATCCTCACTCGCGCGTGAGGCGGTCGTGGCGGCGGTCAACGGCGTGCTCGGCGACCATCTCGAAGCCAGCGGCAATCCGCTGGCGCTGACCATGCGCTTCCGCCGCAACGGGCGCGCGCTGATGCTGCATCCGCAGGCACTTCAAGTGGAAATCCCAGACGCCAGCGGCAAGCTGCTGGTGCTGGTGCACGGTCTGTGCATGAACGACCTGCAGTGGACGGACGGCAGCGGCTACAGCCACGCCGATGCGCTGGCGCGCAGCCTCGGCTACACGCCCATCCATCTACACTACAACAGCGGCAAACACATTTCCACCAATGGCCGCGAATTCGCGGAGCAACTCGAACTGCTGTTGCAGCAGTGGCCGGTGCCGGTGCGGGAACTGACGCTGCTCACGCACAGCCTCGGCGGCCTGCTCGCGCGCAGCGCCTGCCACTACGGCGCGCAGGCGGGTCACGGCTGGCTGCGGTCCCTGAAGAACATCGTGTTTCTCGGCACGCCGCATCACGGCGCGCCTCTGGAACGCGGCGGCAACCGGCTGCAGGCCAGCGTCGGCATCACGCCGTACACCGCGCCGCGGGCAAGGCTGGGCA
>JBOICL010000410.1:0-6612 GCA_050740055.1 Stenotrophobium sp. | reverse complement strand
GTGAAGAAGTGGCGCGAAAAGCAAGAGCCTTGCTGCGGTGAACTGCACCTTCCTCCCTGCGGCGGAGGCGGAATATCTGGAGGCGGTTCGATTTTTTGAAGAACAGCGCGCGGGTCTGGGTGGCGATCTCATCCGCGAATTCGAACGCATCGTCAGCCTGGTTATCGAAAGGCCCACCGCCTGGAAACTGGTGCATCCATCCGGAATCCGGCGCATCGGCATGACACGATTTCCTTTCGCGGTGTTCTACCGTGTCTTACCCAATGGCCGGGCCCAAGTCACGGCATTTGCTCATTTCCGCCGTCGGCCGGGTTATTGGCTCAAGCGAACCGGGGTCTAAATTCGGGCGCCCTCCAAAAACCGCGCCAGCGCCTTGCGCAGGGCCGGTATCGCGCGTCCGGCTTCCGCTTCTGCCAGCGCGGCTTCCGCCACCATGCCGACCCAGAGGCGTGCTGCGTGGCTGGAGGCTTGCCAACCGGCGGCGCTGAAGCTCTGGCTCGCCAGCCTTGTGAACCGGGCGTTCTGGTGCCCGATCTCCGTCTGTATCGCAGGCTCCGCGCGGGCGCCGATCAGTAAGGCCTTGACCGGGTGTTTGCGCAGGCAGGCGTCGAGATAGGCAAGGCTGCCGGCCAGCAGCTTGGCGTTGCCGTGAGTTTTTTTGACCGTTGCCTGCTCCACCGCCGCCATGATCTCGTCGTGGAAGCGGCGATGAAGATCGACCAGAAACGCCGTGCGATCGGGGAAATGCAGGTAGAACGTGCCCTTAGCGACGCCAGCCTGTTCGACGATGTCGTCGATACGCAGGCTCGCGAATGCCTGGGTGTGCACGAGCGCGCAGCCGGCATCGAGCAGTTTCTCGCGCGTCGCTGCCGCGTTACCGCGCGCCATGCTGTTGCTCCGCTGCGGCGAGGAACGGCTGCAGGTGGGCGAGAAATTCCTCCGGTATTTCCGCAAACGGCGCATGGCCGCTATCGAGCACCAGCGCGCGTGCGCCGGGTATGGCCTGCGCGGCGTTGCGGCCATCCGTTTTTGCCGGAATCACCGGGTCACGGCGGCCGTTGATGACCAGCGCCGGTAGTGCGATGCCGCGCGCCTGTTCCAGCAGGTTGTGCTGCGGTTGCAGGAAGCTGCGCCAGACCGCCGCGTTGACGCGCCGCGCCTGCGACGTGTTCTGCTCGCCGTCGCCGCGCGCGATCATGGCGCGGGTCCAGTCGTTGCGCGTGTGCAGGTAGCTGCGTGTGAACAGGCCGCCGATCAGGCGGTTGAAGCGCGGCATGCCCTGCAGCTGGCAGAACAGGCGCGTGACCGGGTTGTGGCGCGTGAAGCCGCCGCTGGAGACCAGCGCAAGGCTTAGCACTTTTCGAGGTTGCGCGAGTGCGTAGCGCACCGCGACATTGCCGCCGACCGAGTTGCCCAGGATGTGAAAGCGTTCCAGTCCCAGGGCATCAATGAACTCGCCGAAACAGTCGAGGAAATAGCTGGCGCCGGCCTGTTCCGGCGGCTGCGGCACGGGGCTGCCGCCGTAGCCGGGCCAGTCCATCCGGATCACGCGGTAGCGCTGCGCAAGTTGCGGCGCGATGGCATCGAAATCGCGGCTGTCGCCAGGATTGGCGGACAGCATCAGCAGCGGCGTGCCGGCGCCCTCGTCGCGATAGTGCACGGCCTGTTTCGGCAAGGCGATGTTGGGCATCTCCGATCTCATTATGACTGACTGGTCAGTATAGTATGCACATCAATGCGCCTTTGCTCAAGACCTCGCGCCCGCGGGGAAATATGCAGGTGCCGCATCGTGAGTGCTGATCCGGAGTGGCCAGAGCTTCATAATGTCGCCCTGAAGGCCATGCCGCAGTCCACCCGCTCTGTACCGGAGCTGCCGCTATATTGTTTAAAATATTTATATAAATGAAATATATTCAAATAAATAAAACATGGCGTTGCGCGAAACCGGCCAGAGCGGGTGACGCCCGTAATGCCTGACGCGCGCAAACTGCTGCAACTACCCGTACTCGACGCGCTGCCCGCGCTCAGGCTTGCGCTGGCGGACGGCGGCCGCGCGGTACTGGCGGCGCCGCCGGGTTCGGGCAAAACCACCGTCGTGCCACTGGAGCTGCTGGACGAGCCCTGGCTGCGTGGCAAAAAAATCGTGATGCTGGAACCGCGCCGTGTCGCCGCCCGCGCCGCCGCCGCGCGCATGGCGTTCCTGCTGGGTGAAACGGCGGGCCAGACCGTCGGCTATCAGGTGCGATTCGAGAAGCGCATCTCGAAGGACACGCGCATCGAGGTCATCACCGAGGGCCTGCTCGCGCGCCGCCTGCAGGCCGATCCCGAACTGCCCGGCGTCGGCCTGGTGATTTTCGACGAGTTCCACGAGCGCAGCCTCGACGCCGACCTGGGTCTCGCACTGACGCTGGATGCGCGCGCCAACCTCAATCCCGAGCTGCGCGTGCTGGTGATGTCGGCGACGCTCGATACGCAGCGTGTTGCAAAGCTGCTGAACGACGCGCCCGTGGTGCAGAGCGGCGGCAAGATGTACCCGGTGGATGTCCGCTACAGGCCGGTGCGTGCCGGCGAGCCTCTCGACAGCAGCGTCGCCAGCGCCGTGCTCGCCGCCCTGCAGGAAACCGCGGGCGACATCCTCGCCTTCCTGCCGGGCGGCCGCGAAATCCGTTATTGCCAGCGCAGGCTGGAGGAGCGGCTCGCAGGAGGCGTCAGGATTTGCCCGCTCTACGGCGAACTCTCCAGCGCCGAGCAGGACGCTGCCCTCTCACCCGCGCGCGATGGCGTCCGCAAGGTGATCCTCGCCACCAACATCGCGCAGACCAGCCTCACGGTGGAGGGCGTGACCACCGTGGTCGATGGCGGCACCGCGCGCGTGGCGCGCTTCGATCTGGGCAGCGGCGCCAACCGACTGGAAACGCAGCGTGTTTCACGCGCCAGCGCCGAGCAGCGCGCCGGCCGTGCCGGGCGTCTCGGGCCCGGTGTCTGCTACCGCCTGTGGAGCCGCGAACAGCAGGGCACCTTGCCCGCGCACGACACGCCGGAAATCCTCGCCGCCGATCTCTCGCGTTTCGCGCTGGAATTGGCGTCCTGGGGCGTGAGCGATCCCTCCACGCTGGCGCTGATGGACGCGCCCGCGCCGGTCAGTTGGTCTTATGCCCGCGACCTGCTGCGCGAGTTGGGCGCGGTGGATTGCGAAGGCCGCATCACCGCGCACGGCCGCGAACTGTCGCGCCTGCCCGCCGTACCGCGACGCGGCCACATGCTGCTGTTGGCGAAACGGCACGGTCTGGCCGCGCTCGCCGCCTGGGTCGCCGCGCTGCTGGAAGAGCGCGACGGTGGCGCTGGCAGCGCCGATCTCGAATCCGGACTTGAAGCCATCCAGCAGCGCCGCGCCGATCCGCAGCTCATGCGCCGCGTTCAGGAAGTCTCCGCGCAGATGTTGCGCATGCTGGGCGAGGAGGCATCTCCCGTCTCTCGTCTCCCGTCTCACGACGCCGGCCGTGTCATCGCCTGGGCCTATCCCGAACGCATCGCGCGCCGCCGCGCGGGGCAGGGCGGCGTGTATCTCTGCGAAGACGGCGGCGAAGCGCGCATCCATGAGAAAGACGCACTGGCACAGCAGGAATGGCTGGCCATCGCGCACTGGGACCCGGGCCCGCCGCGAAAAATCAGGCTGGCCGCCGCGCTGACGGAAGCGGAACTGATGGGCGATCAAGCCGAGCGCATCCAGACCCAAAACGAGGTGCGCTGGGATGCGCAAAACGAGTGTGTAGTAGCGGAACAGCAGAAGCGGCTGGGCGCCATCGTCCTGGAGCGCCGGCCTTTGCGCGAAGCTCAGCCGGAAGCGCAGCGCGCCGCCATGATCGCGGGCATTCGCGCGCTGGGTCTTCACGCGCTGCCGTGGACTGCGTCCGCACGCCAGTGGCAGGCCCGCGTGTCGAGCCTGCGCGCGTGGCGGCCAGAGGAGGGTTGGCCGGATGTTTCCGAAGCCGCGCTGCTGCAAACCCTGGAAGACTGGCTTGCACCATTTCTGGGCGGTGTCAGCCGTCGCGACCATCTGGCGCGGCTTGATCTGATGGATATTTTGGGCAGCCGGCTGGACTACACCGCGCAACAGAAACTGGCGCGGCTGGCGCCAACGCATCTGGACGTGCCCAGCGGTTCGCGCATTGCCCTTGAATATTCGCCGGAAGGCGCACCGCCGGTACTGGCGGTGAAATTGCAGGAATTATTTGGACTTGCGAGCACGCCGACGGTGAATGAAGGCCGCAATCCGGTACTGATTCACATGCTGTCGCCGGGCCAGCGTCCGGTGGCCGTGACGCAGGATCTTGCGGGGTTCTGGGCGCGCGGCTATGCCGAGGTCAAAAAAGAAATGAAGGGCCGTTATCCGCGCCATCCCTGGCCGGATGACCCGTTGACGGCGCCGGCGACCCGCCGGGCCAAGCCGCGCGGCACCTGATTTCCCGATTTTTCGGCCTCGCTGCTGTTGACAGTGTCGGGGGGTGTATTTATGATTCGCGCCCTTTCCCGACGGGCCGCACATACGTGGCCCGTCTTTTCTTTGTCAATCCGGGAAGTTCCGACGTGCCCACGATCAATCAGTTAGTGCGCAAAGGCCGCACCCGCGAAGTTACCAAGAGCAAGGTTCCTGCGCTTGGCGGCTCTCCGCAAAAACGCGGCGTCTGTACCCGCGTCTACACCACGACTCCCAAGAAGCCGAACTCCGCGCTTCGCAAGGTCTGCAAGGTGCGTCTCACCAACGGCTTCGAGGTGATCTCCTACATTGGCGGCGAAGGCCACAACTTGCAGGAACACTCCGTGGTGATGATCCGCGGCGGCCGCGTCAAAGATCTTCCCGGTGTCCGTTACCACACCGTTCGCGGCACGCTGGACGCCTCCGGCGTCGAGAAACGCCGTCAGGGCCGTTCCAAGTACGGCGCCAAGCGTCCTAAGGCCGGCGCAGCTGCTGCTGCCGCCAAGAAGTAATTACAGGCCAGTCCTAACCAGAGCTTAGTCATGTCCCGTCGCCGCAAGCCCGAAACCCGCGTCATCCTTCCCGATCCGAAGTTCAAGTCCCTGGTCGTGACCAAGTTCATGAACATGATCATGGAAGATGGCAAGAAGGCCGTCGCCGAAAAGATCGTCTACGGCGCGCTCGACCAGATCGCGACCAAGAAGAAGACCACCGAGCCGGCGGTTGTGCTGCAGGGTGCGTTCGACAACGTCGCGCCGACGGTCGAGGTGAAGTCCCGTCGCGTCGGTGGTGCGACCTACCAGGTTCCCGTCGAAGTGCGTGCGATCCGCCGCACCACCCTGGCGATGCGCTGGGTCATCGACGCCGCCCGTGCGCGCGGCGAGAAGAGCATGGCCGACCGTCTGGCCGGCGAACTGCTGGATGCTTCCGAACACCGCGGCGCCGCCGTCAAGAAGCGCGAAGACACGCACAAGATGGCCGAGGCCAACAAGGCTTTCGCCCATTTCCGCTGGTAAGCAGTGCGTCTGCCGTCTCGCTCTAACTGAATTCCGAGGATTTTCCCGTGGCCCGCATCACGCCCATTAACCGCTATCGCAACATCGGCATTTCCGCGCATATCGACGCCGGAAAGACGACGACCACCGAGCGCGTGCTGTTCTACACCGGCGTGAATCACAAGATCGGCGAGGTGCACGACGGCGCCGCCACGATGGACTGGATGGAGCAGGAGCAGGAGCGTGGCATCACTATCACCTCCGCCGCCACCACCTGTTTCTGGAAAGGAATGGGCAACCAGTTCGAGCAGCACCGCGTCAACATCATCGACACGCCGGGGCACGTGGACTTCACCATTGAAGTCGAGCGTTCCATGCGCGTGCTCGACGGCGCCTGCATGCTGTACTGCGCCGTCGGCGGCGTGCAGCCACAGTCCGAAACCGTGTGGCGTCAGGCGACCAAGTACAAGGTGCCGCGCATCGCCTTCGTCAACAAGATGGACCGTTCCGGCGCCAACTTTTTCAAGGTCGTCGATCAGATGAAGGCGCGTCTGCGCGCCAACCCCGTGCCCATCCAGATTCCGATTGGCGCGGAAGACCATTTCCAGGGCGTCGTCGATCTCGTCAAGATGAAGGCGATTCTGTGGAGTGATGAAGACAAGGGCGTGACTTTCGAGTACGGCGAGATTCCAGCTGAGCTCGCAGACACCGCCAAGAAGTGGCACGACAACATGGTCGAGGCCGCCGCCGAATCCAGCGACGAGTTGATGAACAAGTACCTGGAAGGCGAAACGCTGACCGAGGATGAAATCAAGGCCGGCCTGCGCAAGCGCACGCTCGCCCTCGAAATCTTCCCGATGCTGTGCGGCTCCGCCTTCAAGAACAAGGGCGTGCAGGCGATGCTCGATGCGGTCATCGAATACCTGCCCGCGCCCACCGACGTGCCGGCCATCGAGGCGCACGATCCGGACAATTACGAGACCATTATCGAGCGCCATGCGTCCGACGAGGAGCCGTTCTCGGCCCTGGCGTTCAAGATCATGACCGACCCGTTCGTCGGTCAGCTCACGTTCATCCGCGTCTATTCCGGCGTCATGACGTCGGGCATGTCGGTCTACTACGCCGGCAAGCAGAAGACCG
>JBOICL010000409.1:0-1032 GCA_050740055.1 Stenotrophobium sp. | reverse complement strand
TGGTCGCAATGGCGCAATTTCTCCTGGCGGTGGCTGTCACCTGTTGCAGACCGCCGATGGCCGTATCGCCGTAAACCTGGTGCGCGATGACGACTGGGCACTGCTGCCCGCGTGGCTGGAGCAGGAGACGTGCACCGCTGGCGATTGGGAGGGATTCGCGCAGCAACTGCGGACACGCACGATGCACGACCTGGTCGAGCGCGGCCGGCTGCTGGGCCTCGCGATTGCGCCGAGCGTGCCGATGCCCACGCGGCCGGTGCCGTGGTTCACGTGTGTGGAGCCTGCGTATCGCGCGCAAGGCGCGCTCCTACAGAATGGTGCTGTTGTAGGAGCGGGCCTTGCCCGCGATAAGCCGCGCGTGCTGGACCTGTCTTCGCTATGGGCCGGGCCGCTGTGCAGCCATCTCCTGCAGCGGCTCGGCACGGACGTGGTCAAGGTGGAGAGTCCGCAGCGGCCCGACGGTGCGCGGCGCGGGCCAAGCGCATTCTTCGATCTGCTCCATGCAGGCAAGCGCTGCGTCGCGCTGGATCCGACGACCGCGCAGGGACGCGAACAGTTACGCGCGCTGATCGCGTCGGCCGATATCGTCATCGAAGGTTCGCGCCCGCGCGCCCTGCGTCAGCTTGGACTCGCACCTGAACAACTGGTGGCTGAATTCCCGCAACTCACCTGGATCAGTCTCACAGGCTATGGGCGCGGCGAACCACAAGAACAGTGGGCTGCGTTCGGCGACGATGCCGCTGTCAATGCCGGTCTTTCCTACCTGCTGCGGCAGGCGACCGGGCTGGATATTTTCGGCGGCGACGCCATCGCCGATCCGCTCACCGGCCTGCACGCCGCGCTTGCGGCCTGGGCGGGTTTTCAGCGCGGCGGCGCGGGGCTGGTTTCCATCGCGCTGTGCGACGTGGTGCGGCATTGCCTGCAGTTCGAGCGGCCGGCCTCGGCGGAGGCCGCGTGCGAGCGCAACCGTGACTGGACGGCGCATGCGGATCACATGGGCGCGCAGGCCGCGATGCCCTCGCCGCGCCGGCC
>JBOICL010000408.1:0-4056 GCA_050740055.1 Stenotrophobium sp. | reverse complement strand
GCAAAAATGAGCGTCGGCGAATCCGGGCCAGGCAGAGAATTCCGTACTCACCAGCTTTGCCGAAAATTAAAGAGTTGAACGCCACCCGCCTGCGACGCGGAGTTTTTGCGCAGCAAAACAGGAGCGGAGCGTGCGGTGGGGTGCCGACCTTCGCGCTGGTCGCGGGCTTCGGTTGCCTCCTGCACCCCATTGCCCTTCGGCAAGCACCGTGTATACACCCGCTCTGTCTCAAACCAGTAGCGGCTATGAGATATTATATTTACTATATATAATTATATATAGTATTATAAAACAATCATCAAGATCATTTCATGCAGAGCGGGTGCGGCTTTCGGCAAGGTCTTGCATCGCTGATAACGCCTGCCGCGTAACTAATGCGCGCCCGCTGCGTCTAAGCGGGTATCCGCCACACCGGAGTCCCGCATGAAACGCAGAAACTTCATCCAACTATTTGCCGCCGCCCTACCCCTGGCACCGCGCATCGTCCGCGCCGCGGACAGCGCTGCCGAGTTGCTCGGCAGTTTGCAGAAACCGGCATCCGCCTGGAAACCGCTGCTCAGCCCCGCCGCCTACGGCGTGCTGTTTAACGAAGACACCGAAGCCTCCGGCAGCAGCCCGCTCAACAACGAACACCGCGCCGGCACCTTCATCTGCGCCGCCTGCTACAACCCGCTGTTCAAATCGGAGATGAAATTCGACAGCGGCACCGGCTGGCCGAGCTTCTTCGCCGTGCTGCCGAACGCCGTTGCGACGCGCGTCGATCACCGCCTGATTTTCGAGACACGCACGGAATACCACTGCGCGCGCTGCGGCGGTCACCAGGGCCATCGCTTCGACGACGGCCCGCAACCCACCGGCCTGCGCTACTGTAACAATGGCCTCGCATTGAATTTCGTGCCGCAGGCCAGCGCCCTGCCTGCGCTGAGAGGTTGAACATGAAAACGCTCATCGCCAGCCTGCTGCTCGCGCTCTCTTTCGGCGCGATCGCCGCTGACACGCCCGCCGCGCCCAGCACCGCCATCGCCACCTTCGCCGGCGGCTGTTTCTGGTGCATGCAGTCCGACTTCGAGCGCCTGCCCGGCGTGATTGCGGTGACGGCCGGCTACACCGGCGGCAAGGAATTGAACCCGACCTACGAGCAGGTTTCCGATCATGAAACCGGCCATTTTGAATCGGTGGAACTGAACTACGACACGCGCAAGCTCAGCTACGGCCAGGTGCTGGATTATTTCTGGCATCACGTCGATCCGCTCGACGCCAGTGGCCAGTTCTGCGACAAGGGGCCACAGTACCGCACTGCGATTTTCTACCACGGCGAGGCGCAGCATCAGGCGGCGCTGGCGTCGAAAGCGGCGCTGGAAAAATCCGGCAAGCTCGCCGGCCCCATCGTCACGCTGATCCTGCCCGCGTCGAAATTCTGGTCAGCCGAGGATTACCATCAGGACTACTACAAGAAAAATCCTCTGCGCTACGCCTACTATCGTCACTCCTGCGGCCGCGACGCGCGCGTGCGTGAAGTGTGGGGCGCCGATGCGCCAAAACCTGAATAGCGGCCAGAACCACCGGCACCCGTTTGATGTTCTCGACAGCCAGGGCTACGGTACGATGAGCCTGCTCAGGACTCCTCAGCGCCCGGAGTTTCCGGGGATTCCGGGCTATCAGTAAACGCGGCAAGCAGCGTCTGCAAATCGAGTTGCGCCTCACCGTTGGCGGGCATCACGCCCAGCTGCGGTGCGGCGAGATGCTCACGCAGCGTCGCGATGTTTTCTTCCAGCATAGTCATTTCCGGCGGCAGCACGTTGGCCACCCAGCCGGCCAGACGCGTGCGGCGCGAGATCGACTCCGCCGACAGCAGCGCGTGATTGATGCAGCCCAGGCGCATGCCCACGACCAGCAGCACCGGCCAGTTGCGCTGCGCGATCCAGCCCGCGAACGACAGGTCGTCGTTCAGCGGCACCTGCCAGCCGCCCGCGCCTTCCACCACCACCAGTTCGTAGCGCCCGGCAAGCTCCGCATGCACCGCGTTGAGCTGCGTGATCTTGATCCGCGTACCCGCCGCGCGTGCGGCGAGGTGCGGCGCGATGGCGGGCGCGAAGGCGTAAGGGTTAATGCTCTCGTAAGGCTCGCGCGTGCCCGCGGACTTTTGCAGCGCCAGCGCGTCATCGTTGCGCAGGCCGCCCGGCGTCGGTTCGCAGCCCGAAGCGACCGGCTTGTAGCCGCAGACTTTCATGCCCTGCTTGCGCGCCTGCCCCAGCAGCGCGCAGGACACGTAAGTCTTGCCGACGCCGGTGTCGGTGCCAGTGACGAAGATCGTGCGCGCGCTCATGCGGGCGCGGGCTTTCTGCGCAGCAGGCTGGACAGGCTCACCAGCGTCCACACGCTTTCCATGAGCAGGAAACCCCACTGCGAACCGATCCAGGCCACGGTGGCGAGGATGCCGCCGCCAATGAAGTTGCACCACAGATAGATGCGGCTATCCGGCGGCCAGTGCCCGCGCTGCTGCAAGCCGAACGCGAGCAGGATCAGCAGCGCGCCGAACAGCGAGCAGCCCTGCACGATCATGGCGCCGCTGCCGACAGTTGGCGCAGGCCGTCAGCCAGTGCCGATAACAGATGTTCGATCTGCGCCGGGGCATGCGCAGCCGAGAGCGTGATGCGCAGGCGCGAAGTGCCCAGCGGCACCGTGGGTGGGCGGATCGCCGTGACCCAGCAGCCGTGTTCCAGCAGGTAACGCGACAGCGCCAGCGCGCGGGCTTCGTCGCCGAGGATCAGCGGCTGGATCGGCGTCTGCGAATTGCCTAGAGGAATTCCCAACTGCACGGCGCCCGCGCGGAACTGGCGGACGTTGGCGAAAAGCTGCTCGCGGCGCTGCGGTTCAGCCTGCACGATTTTCAGCGCCGCGCGCGCGGCAGCGGCGATGGCCGGCGGCGGCGCGGTGGAAAAGATCCACGAGCGCGCGCGCTGGATCAGGTACTCGACGAGATTTTCCGAACCGGCGACGAACGCGCCCGATGCGCCCAGCGATTTGCCCAGCGTGGCGACGTAGATGTCGGGAATCGGGAACTGGACGTCGGGTATCGCCGAGAAATGCTCGATAGCCCCGCGCCCGTTTTCGCCGAGTACGCCGAAACCATGGGCATCGTCCACCATCAGCACCGCGCCATGTTCGGCACATAACTGAGACAACTCCGGCAGCGGCGCGACATCGCCGTCCATGCTGAAGACGGTATCGGTCACTAACAAGGTGAGACAGGAGACGTGAGACGGGAGACGCCCAGCATCCGTAAGCATGGCGGCGAACGAATCCGCATCCGCGTGTTTGGCGCGCAGATAACGCGCACCGGAGAGCCGTCCGCCATCAATCAGCGAGGCGTGGTTAAGTTCATCCGCGATAAGGCTGTCGTCCCTGCCGAGCAGTGCACGCAGCACGCCGAGATTCGCGGCCCAGCCGGAGGAGAACAGCAGCGTACGCGGGCGTTGCACAAACTCCGCCAGTTCTTCTTCCAGCGCGCGATGTTCGCGGTTGTAGCCGGAGATCAGCGCCGAAGCGCCGCTGCCTGTGCCGGAATCTGTGAGCGCATGGCGCGCGGCATCGGACACGCGCGAATCGGACGCCAGCCCGAGGTAATCATTGCTGCAAAAATTGAGGCAGAGCTGGCCATCCACGGTGATCTCGACACCGTGCGCGCCTTCGACGGCGCGGCGCACGCGGTAGAGCTGCGCTGCGCGGATGCGTTCTAGTTCCTGTGCCAGCCGCTGGTCGAGAGCGGTTGCACCGTCGTGCACGGATTGTGGACTTCCGTCCATCCGTTTCACTCGTTGCAGCAGGACTGCTGAAAGGCGCGGACTTCCGCGGCTGAATACGGCGGAGGGCTGCACTGCACATTTTCGGGCGCCGCTACAGCGCCCTCGGTCCTAATGCCGAGACGCGCCAGCAGCGCACGATCTTTCCCGTTCTGCGGATTGTTGGTGGTGAGCAACTTGTCGCCATAAAAAATCGAGCTGGCGCCGGCGAAGAAGCACAGCGCCTGCATCTCGTCGCTCATCTCGGTACGGC
>JBOICL010000407.1:0-2875 GCA_050740055.1 Stenotrophobium sp. | reverse complement strand
ATCGGCAAAATCCAGCGCCGGCGGCTGATAGCGCTTTGGTCCAGCATGGCGCAGCGGCGAGGCGCGCGCCGTCAGGTGCGGATCGGTGAGGATGTTCAGGCCGTTCCACTGGACGAGGAAACTGGCGTGCCCAATCCAGGTCAGCGCATCGGTGCTGCGGTTGGCCTTGAGCCAGGCCACGTCGGGCTGCACCTGCGGCAGCACCTCCTTGCGCCGTGCATTGACGCGCATCTGCCAGAGGAATTTCAGCAGGTCTCCGCTGGGGCCATGCGCCTCGCTGGAATACCGGTTGTGGTAACGGCCACTGCGGAAATGCGAGCGTTCTTCCATCTCAGTCATCCAGTTGATTTGTGAGTGTGAACCGCTATGCTGGCGCGGTTTTCGCCAGCCCCAAGACCATGCAACTCTACAACACCCTCAGCGGCCACAAGGAAGATTTCCTGCCCCAGACTCCCGGCCGCGTCACGATGTATGTCTGCGGGCCGACGGTTTACAGCTATGCGCATATCGGCAACGCGCGGCCGGCGGTGATATTCGACGTGCTGGCGCGGCTGCTGCGGCGGCGTTATGCACAGGTCAGCTACGTGCGCAACATCACCGACATCGACGACAAGATCAACAACGCGGCGGTGAAGGAAGGCGTGGACATCGGCGTCATCACCACACGCTACGCCGCCGCCTACCACCAAGACCTCGGCGCACTGGGCGTGATCAACCCCGATCACGAGCCGCGCGTGACCGCGCACCTGCCGCAGATCATCCACATGATCGAGCAGCTCATCGCCAACGGCCACGCCTACGCCGCGGTAGGACACGTGCTGTTCAATGTCCCTGCCTACGCCGACTACGGCAAGCTGTCGCGCCGCGACACGCGCGAACTGCTCGCGGGCGCGCGCGTGGAAGTGGCGCCCTACAAGAAAGACCCCGGCGACTTCGTGCTGTGGAAACCCTCTGCGCCGGACCAGCCGGGCTGGGATTCGCCCTGGGGCCGCGGCCGTCCGGGCTGGCACATCGAATGTTCGGCGATGGCCGACGCGCTGCTCGGCGAAACCATCGACATCCACGGCGGTGGCCACGACCTGATTTTCCCGCACCACGAAAACGAGATCGCGCAGAGCGTCTGCGCTCACGGTGGCAAGCCCTTCGCGCGCTACTGGGTGCACAACGGCTTCCTCAACGTCAACGCCGAGAAGATGAGCAAATCCATCGGTAACGTGCTGCTGGTGCGCGAACTGCTCAAGCACGCGCCCGGCGAAGCCATCCGCCTGGTGCTGCTCACCGCCCACTACCGCCAGCCGCTGGACTGGACCGACGACGTGCTCGCCGAAGCGCACAAGAAGCTCGACCGTCTCTACGGTGCGCTGCGAGAACTGGAAAGCGTGATGCCCGCCGCCGAAGTGCGCGCACCGCACGCCTTCATCGCCGCACTCGAAGACGATCTCAACACGCCAATGGCGCTGGCCGAGCTGTTCGAACTGGCGCGCGCCGCCAACAAGGCGGAAACGGACATCGAGAAGTCGAATATCAAGGCACAGTTACTGGATGCAGGCTCCCTGCTGGGCCTTTTGCAGCAGGACCCGGCCGCGTGGTTCGCCACCGCCTCCGAGCAGGCGAATGGCATCTCGACGCAGGAGATCGAAGCGCGGATTACCGCGCGCGCGGCGGCACGTCAGGCAAAAAACTTCGCCGAGTCCGACCGCATCCGCGATGAACTCAAGGCCAAAGGCGTGCTGGTGGAAGATTCAAAAGAAGGGCAGCGCTGGCGCCGGGTTTGAGATCAAAAACAAAAATGCGTATCCGTCAACTATTGATCAGTTCCCCGCACCAGATTCTCAGATCATTTGGCAGTGACCTACCCAGCTCATTGAATCAAAGTCATGCCGCAGTTCTTCGCTGCACCTCGGTCAAAAGTAATCGTGCATTCGCAGCCTTCCGAGGCCGCGGAGCGCTCGATTAGACAGTCGGCAAAATCGGCAGCGCTTCTTTGGTACACACGTACCGCCTTCCAGACTGTCTCGGCACGCTCCATGACAATTTCCTTGGTTCGCAGGAGGCCGTCCAGTACCTCGCCAACCTGAGCGCGTTTAAGGCCGTAGCACGAATCCAGCACCCAGACCAGTTCCACCACAGAAACCAGGGCCACGAAACCGGGATTGTCCGCCGTAAGCGCCTCCACCAGCTTTGACGCCTGCGCCGACTGTTTCGCATCGTCCTGCATGATGTACCGCACCAGGATGTTGGTATCCAGACCAATCATCGTGCTGAGGCCCCGCGAGTAGCGATGGCGGCATTCATCTCTTCAAGGGATACTTTCTTGTCTGTCTTGCCAAACATGCCCTTGAGCGCCGATATAGAACGCGTTGCCGCAATAAATTCGTAGCGGCCGGACTCAATCTCGATGAACTCCACGCGGTCCCCGGTGCCGACATGCAACGCCTCCCTCACCGCCACGGGGATGGTGATCTGACCTTTGCTGGTGATTGTCGATGCCGTCATGCTGTGCACTCACGATATTCCTTACATATAGGTAAGGATATTATATACGCCTTAGACCCATGAGCACCCGCTCTGCCGTTTGTAAGCTCAATTTGTGTTATTTTTTATTAAATATATTAAAAATATATCAATATTAAATAACACAAACTATCGGGTGAAACAGCAGAGCGGGCGGACGCCCGCGATTCGACACGGCACCGAGTGACCGTCACGACGGTAGTCTCCCATTCCATTCCAGCTTCAATGACTACCGGCGCGTGTCAAGGTAGTTGTCGCCTGATTCATGCGGCCATCAGTTTGTCAGGATTGGCAGCCAAAACTGATTTGATTATTGAATTTCGCTCTGGGTTGAGCGTGACAGCGGTGATCGGCGTCCAGT
>JBOICL010000406.1:0-12069 GCA_050740055.1 Stenotrophobium sp. | reverse complement strand
ATGGCGGTGCCCGCGTTCGTTGTAAAATTTTTCATGTCGCTCCCCTTCTCCTCTCCCGAACCGGCACAAAGCCGGAAACCTATGATAGTCCCGCCAGAATCCGTTGCCGCTAGGAACATTCACTCAGCCCCGCCGGCGGTCATGCCGGTCGCGGCGCTAGCAAGAACAACGCTGGAGCGGCTGTTTGGCTTACACGGCCTCTATGTTTCGTGGGTGGCACCGGACGCGGCAATCCCCGGCAGCTACTTGGGCGACAGCGAAGCCGGACTGATCGGGAGCGTACTCCACCTGCGGCCGGACACGCCGGTACACTCCGCGCTGCACGAGGCCTGCCATTACCTGTGCATGGACGAGGCGCGGCGCAGCGCGCTGCACACCGACGCGAAAGGTGATGATATCGAGGAGGCCGGGGTCTGCTACCTGCAGGCGCTGCTGGCCAGCAACCTCGAAGGCTACAGCCGCGCGCGCCTGTTCGCGGACATGGACGCCTGGGGCTATTCGTGGCGCCTGGGCTCGGCACTCACTTGGTTTGAACAGGACGCAGACGACGCCAGGCGGTGGCTCCTCGCACATGGCCTGATTGATGATCTAAATGGCGTACGGTTCGCCGGGCGGGTCTAAGGGAACCGATTGCGCCGTACGGCAAATTGCCGGTAAAATCAATTTCGAGGTGACAAGCCATGACAACGACTACTGCTTCTTCAGCCCGACTCGAAGCGCGCATCAGCCCGCAGTTGCGCAACCTACTCAGGCGCGCCGCCGAGTTGCAGAATCGCACCGTGACTGACTTTGTCGTGTCGGCTGTCCAGGAAGCAGCTCTGCGTGCGGTGGATCAAGCCGAGGTAGTTCGGCTGACATTGGCAGACCAGGAACGCTTCGCACGAGCGCTGATTTCGCCGCCGAAGGCAAATGCCGCCCTCAAGCGGGCTTTCTCGCGGCACCGCAAGCTCGTCGCCTAGCTAGCCTCAAGGCGTGGAAAGATTCGGAATCGATCCCTTCGATTCCGCTCTTGATCGGAGCGGATTCCACAGTGGAGTGGCCGCGCTCGACCGGTACTTTCAGCAGCAGGTTTCCCAGGACATCCGCCGCCGTGTCACTGCGTGCTTTGTCGCGAAATCGACCGCTGACGGACGCGTGGCCGGCTACTACACGCTCGCGTCGTCAAGCGTCTTGCTGAACAACATTCCCGCGCAACTGGCAAAGAAGCTGCCGCGATACCCTTCAGTTCCCGCTGTTCGCATGGGCCGGCTTGCCGTTGATGAGGGCTTCAAAGGGCAAGGCTTGGGCGGCGTCTTGCTTGCGGACGCCCTGATGCGCGCGAAGCGCTCGGAAATCGCAGCTTATGCCCTGGTCGTTGACGCCAAGGACGAAGCCGCCGCCAGCTTCTATCGCCATCATGGATTCATGGCGATCGAAAGCGAGCCCCTGACCTTGTTCCTCCCCCTGGCGTCGATTCCAGCGGTCCGGTGACTTCGTCGGTGCCGGACGCTCCTCGTGGCCGATCCCAGCTCTGATGTAGATGCCCGGCTGGAAGATGCGCTGGCCGAATTGACGCGCCTGCGCCACGAGAATGCGCAGCTGCAAAATGAACTGGAGAAGGCAAAGGAGACGACAACAACTAAGGAAAAGGCAGCGACAGCGTCAGCATCGCAGCAAACGACAATCGCGCTCAGCACCGATCAAAAGGTGGCCCTGTTTCGCGAGCTGTTCAAAGGCCGCCAGGACATCTATCCACTGCGCTGGGAAAACAAATCCGGCAAGTCAGGCTATTCGCCTGCCTGTGGCAACGAGTGGAAAGCGGGCATATGCGAGAAGCCGCGCATCAAATGCTCGGATTGCCCTCATCAGAAGTTTCTCGCTGTCAACGACAAGCTGATTTTCGATCACCTGTCAGGCCGATGCACGGCAGGTGTCTATCCGCTGCTTGAGGACGACACCTGCTATTTCCTGGCCGCCGACTTTGATGACGCAGAGTGGCGGGCCGACGTGACAGCATTTGCAGCGACTTGTGACGCAACCTCAATTCCGGTCTCCATCGAGATTTCGCGATCAGGCAAAGGCGCGCATGCGTGGTTGTTCTTCAGCCAGCCGATTCCGGCAGCGCAGGCGCGGGCCTTGGGCGCCGCGCTTGTGTCGCGCACCTGCGCGCAAACACGGCAGCTGAAGCTGTCCAGTTATGACCGGTTCTTCCCGAGTCAGGATACGCTGCCCAAAGGAGGCTTCGGGAACCTGATCGCCTTGCCGCTGCAAAAGGTTCCTCGTCAGCAGGATTGCAGCGTCTTCGTGGATCGCTCGCTGGTACCCCACGCTGACCAATGGGCGTACCTTGCAACCGCGCAGCACATAGCACCTGCGGACTTGGCCAGGGCGCTGGATGCACTCGGAGCTCACACGAATCCACTGGATGTTTCATTTCAGATGGATACCGAGGTTGATGAGCCATGGCGCCCGCGGCCTTCAAGCCCTAGGCTGCCGGCCCCCCTGCCGAAAGCGCTCACGATCACGCTGGCCAACCAGCTCTATTTCGAGAAGGCGGAGCTGCCGAACGCGCTCGCGAACCGTCTCGTGAGGCTCGCAGCGTTTCCGAATCCCGACTTCTATGCCACGCAGGTGATGCGCTTTTCGGTTTGGGACAAACCTCGCGTCATCGGATGCGCCGAGAACTTCGAAAAGCATATCGCAATCCCGCGCGGCTGCCTTGATGATGCGTTGGCGCTGCTTGCTGTCAACGACATCAAGGCCACGCTGCGTGACGAGCGCATGACGGGAACTCCGTTGTCGATCACGTTCAATGGCGCGCTGCGCCCCGAGCAGGAAGCCGCGGCCCGCGCGATGCTGGCACACGACATCGGCATACTCAGCGCGCCGACGGCATTTGGAAAGACCATAACGGCGGCGGCGATCATCGCAAAGCGCGGCGTGAGTACGCTCATTCTGGTCCATAGAACCGAGTTGCTTACTCAGTGGTACGAACGCCTGCGCTCACTGCTTAACCTTGCCGGCGATGAGATCGGCCTTGTCGGAGCAGGCAAGCACAAACCCAAGGGAAAAATCGACGTCGCGGTCATGCAGAGCCTGGTCCGCAATGGCGAAGTCAAAGAACTGGTCGAAGCCTACGGCCAGGTCATTGTCGATGAATGCCACCACGTCTCGGCAGTCTCATTTGAAAAGATTCTCAAGCGTGTCAAAGGTCGATTCGTTCTCGGCCTCACCGCCACGCCAGCCCGCCGGGACGGTCATGAGCCCATCGTCACGATGCAATGCGGACCAATCAGGCATCGCGCGAGGAACACGGTTGCTGAGCGGGCGATACTGCAGGTCCTTCCCAGGTTCCATAACTCGTTCGCAGATAGCGGAGGGGAACAGATACAAGCGTTGTTCAATCGGTTGTGCGTGGACGATCATAGGAACCGGCTGATTGCCAAGGACATCCTGGATTGCCATCAGCGCGGACGCCATATCGTTGTACTAACCGAGCGAACAGAACACGTCGAACTGCTGGCGGAACTGCTGAAGGACTCGGCTCCGAGCTTGTTTGTTCTTCACGGGAGAATGGGCAAACGACAGCGCCGCGACGTACTGGATTGTCTCGGTGCGATGGCTCACAGTGCGCCTCGAATTCTGTTGGCCACCGGGAAACTTCTCGGCGAGGGATTTGACCACGCACGGCTGGACACCCTGATTTTGGCAATGCCGATCTCGTGGAAAGGCACGCTCCAGCAATATGCGGGACGTTTGCACCGAAATCCGGAAAGCAAAGACTCCATTCTGATCTACGACTATGTCGATGCGGCGCTGCCGAAACTCATGCGCATGTGGGAGAAACGCAAACGCGGTTACCGCGCGATGGGCTACGAGATCAAAGACTCAGGAAATACTCAGCCAGACTTACTCAATGCGGCCGAGGCGGAAGCGAGAAGCGTCGCCACCGACTGACTTGTACGCCCCATTCTACGTATGGCGTGCCCTGCCTCCCAGCTTGCCCAAGTCAGGCGGCTGACCCGTGCGCGGGCCGCAGCATTGGCAATCGTCAACCCGGCCCTACGACGAAGCGGCCGAAGGCGATCCGGTAGTTGGTCAGATGCCTGATATGGGTCGTATCCCAGGAAATCCAGGATCGCCGGCATTGACTCGATCTCAGGTTCCCGGCCAGATTCCCATCCCGCCACAGTTCCCATCGCAATGCCCAACAATTGCGTTACGTCGCGCCGTCGCAGCCCTCTCGCCAGGCGGCAGCGCCGCAAGTGCTGAGCGATAGTCTGCGGAGAACTGATAACCAACTGAGGCCGTTGGAAAACCAGCCGCACTGCGGTGTTTGCCAGAAAGGCAATGGACGCATGGGGCTACAATTTCGTGCTCGGCAGCGCGCAGGCCTGGTTCGAGCGCGACGCCGAAGACGCGCGCGCATGGCTGCTGGCGCGGGGCCTCATCCGCTAATCAGCCACGCATCTGCTGCCGGCCAAAAACAGTTATTGATCCGGCAACATGAAGTTTGAACAGCCGCCTGCCGTTACCGTGGCGGCTACATTTCGAGCCAGTTTTATGACTGGGGCTCCGTAATTCTCATGACGGGTTTCCCACCGACGTCCTTCAAAGGAAAGTAGGCTTGATGATTTTGCTCATCCACGGCCACGACGTGCGCATTGGGCCCCAGGAAGCCTTCCTCGATCTTCTCAATGGAGTGACCCTTGACCTTGAACAGCGAAATCACACCGCGTTCGCTGGCAACGTAGAGCAAAGCAAGGGCCTTGTCGTAGGCCAGAACGTCGGGAGACCTTCCAACCGCAAAGGTTGCTGCAACCAGCATGGTTCTCATGTCCATCACCAGGAGTTTGTCGTTGTCTTCGCAGGCGATGAAGGCAAGGCGGTCGGCTGCGTCGATCAGCAGTCCATGGTTACCTTTCGCACTGATCAGCGGATAGCGGGCGACGATCTGGTCCGATGCCGGGTCGATCTCAACAAGATCGCTGCGCCCTTGCACGTTGACGAAGATGTGCTTTGAAATGGGGTCATACTGCGTGTTGCCGACCTCGCCGCCGAGCGCGATGGTGGCGATGCGGGTATTCGTGGCGACGTTGATCACCGTGTCTGTCGCCCCGGTTTCGTCCGACACATAGAGCTTTTTCATCTCAGGTGCATAAGCCATGCCATCCGGGTAGGTTCCGGCTGGAATCCGCGCGGTAACCTTGAGCGTCTTCTCGTCGATCACCACCACTTCGTCAGTCTGGGTGGCCGATGCATAGACGCGACCCAGCTCTGGTATCGCAAGAACGCCGTGGACGTAACCGACATCCGGGATATCCGCGACGACCTTCCGGCTCTGCGTATCGAATACCGTGACAACGCTGTCGCCCAAGTGCGCGATGAACAGAAAGTGTGTCTGCGGATCGAGGCTCGCGTAGTCCCAGCGTGTCGTATGGCCGGTCAGCGGAACATCCGCAACCGTTCTCAACGGCAGTTTGCCCGCGGCGGCAAGCGGGTGGATCGCCAAACCCAGGGCCGCAGCCGCAGCGACGAGGACCGGCTCCGGCAATTTCTTGAACTTCCACAGCAGGCCAACCGTACCCAGCGCGATCAGCACGGTGGGCACATCAATCACCGAACGTCTGCCAATGACGATCACCGCGCCAGTGATCGTTCCGACGGCGGCGGCAGTGGCGCCATCCACGAAGGCGACGATGGCGGGCCGTTTACCGTGCCTCTTGAAATATGGGGCCGGAATGATCGTGAAGAGATAGCACGGCAGGAAGGTTCCGATGGCGGCGACGGCGGCACCCGGCAGCCCCGCGATCAGGTAGCCGATGAAGCCCACAGTAATCACCACAGGGCCTGGGGTAATCATCGCCACGGCGACGGCATCAACGAACTGACGCTCGGTCAGCCAATGGTGTTCATTGACGACGCCGCCGTAGAGGAACGGCACGATGGCAAGCCCGCTGCCGAACACGACGGCTCCCGCCTTGGCGAAGAAGCCACCGATCTGCCAGAGCACCGACCAGTCAGTGCCCATTACGGCAGGTAACTGTGCGGCCACGGCGGTGATGCTGTTGGCCGCCCCCGCTCCGGGCCATCCCCTGGGTGGCGCTTTGACCAGCCAGACCAGCACGCCGCCGATGAGGAATACCCAGATACTTTCAGACTCGGTGATCGCTGTGATTGCCGCGCTGACGACGTAGATCACCCACAGCAGCTTGTCCCTGCCGATATTCTTGGTGGTGAGCTTGTAGGCGCTCATCGCGATGATGCCGACCACGGCAGCGCTCACCCCGTAGAACACCGCCTGCATCCAGTCCAGCCCGCCATAGAGCACGTACAGCCAGCCGATGACCACGACCATGAGGAACGAAGGCAGGACGAACGCCAGCCCGACAAGTGTCGCGCCCCTGATCCGGTAGTGCACATACCCCAGATAGATCGCCAATTGAGCGGCGAGAGGTCCGGGCATCAACTGCGCCAGCGTCAGCCCCTCCTTGTATTCGGATTCCGAAATCCACTTCCGCTTTTCGACCAGGTCTCGATACATGTAGCCGACCAAGGCCACTGGCCCTCCGAAACCGATAGCCCCAAGCTTCAGCGCATAGGCAACAAGCTGCCAAAGGGTATAGATGCGGACCGGTTGCGGCACATGTCCCGTTGCGCTCACGCTCACTGCAGGGCCGTTGTGTAATTCCGCTGGTTTGCGATTCGTGTGGTTCACGAGCGTTGTACAAAGGCCGAAGTTCAGCCGCCGTGGCCCTTCTCGACCTCCCGCTGCGCATTCAACGCGGCCTTAAACGCTTCGGCTAGCGCCTGAGCCGATCCCTTTCCCCAGTAATGGGTGAAGAAAATCTTCGGCGACTCGCCGACCATGTGGTTATGTAGCGCCACGATGTGCAAGCCATGGGCGCGGAGCGTCTTGAGCACGGGCTGAATTTCATCCGCAGTCATGGCGAAGTCACCGTCCACCGCCGCGGCGTCACTGCTGCCCACGAACGCGGCCCAGGTATTGAGCCCCATGGACTCGCCAAAACTCATGCCATGCATCGCAGCATTGCGACCTAGGCTGACTTTCACGACTGACTCTGATGGCGCGGTCGCCTTGAGTCCGGTGATTCTCTCGATATTTTTGGTATCGATCTGTCCCATGGTCATGTTACTGCCGGGGAAATGGTTGTCGGGTGTCGCCCTGACAGACCGAACCGATTTGATAGCGTCCCACACCGATTTGACGCCGGCGGCCAATTTTTCCGGCGTGCCGTGCCCGCTGATGTGCAGGAAATACACCTTGGGCTCGTCGTAGAAGAAATGATTGTGCAGTGCCGTCACTTCGAGTCCGCTGGCAAATGCAGCATCCATCGCTGCATCTACCTCGTCCTGAAAGACCAGCGTATCGCCCATCATCATCATGCCCTGACGCCCTTGCTTGAAGGAGGCCCAGGACCCAAGACCCGCCGCCGCTGGGTACGGCACACCTTCAATTTGCACGGGCACATCGTTGCGAGACCATGCGATGCGCTCGACGCCATCTTTGGTAACGGTGACTTTCGATGCAGAAGCGCGTTCTATGACCTCAGCGGTCAATGCTGTGGCGGAATGTTGGCTGGCTGCAGGCTGCGCATGCCGTGCCGATGGCGCTGCGTGAGCAGTAAACGACGATGAGAGGATCATGGCAGCCAAGCTGCGTACAAATATTTTGTGCATAGGAATCTCCAAAGTTAAGGACGCAGTGTTCCGCGCTCTGTCGCGTATACGACGATTTCCCAGGAAGCAGCGCCGGGATGATTCGGGCGCGTCTTCATTTCGCCTTGCCGCGGTCCGCGCTGACGAAGTGGGCGTAGAGCGAATCAAGTACGCGGCCGATCTCTTCAAGCAGTTCGTCGTCGCCAGTTAAACGCTCACGCGCGCCCGCCATAATTGCTTCAAACCCGCTGGCTTCCGTCACCATCGGCCCTCCCACGTCGAGCGAACGTACCAACTCTCCCAAGCGCGCTAAGCCCGGATCCGCGTCCAAGCCGAAACTTGCCGACAGCACCTCGAACGTCACCAGTTCACCGACATGGGTAAACGCCGCGCCGTCGAAGTCGAAGCCCAGCGCATTCTTCGGGCAGGCAGAGGGTTTTTCCAGCCACAGGAAACGCGCCTTGGGGTCGATGAAACGGCGTATCAGCCAAGCGCTGGCGACCCGATCCACCCACAGATGGCGGCGCGTGGCCCAAGTGCGCCTTTGGTAGTCACTACGATCGAGAAAGATGACCGTGCCGTCCGCGGCATGAGGCTCATCCGGCGACAGTACTGTATCCACTGAGCCTGCAAAGTCCGACCAGGCGGCCTCGGCACGTAGCGCAGCGTCGCCAGGGAAATAGTCGATGGCGCTAACCGCCTCGTACGCGCGCCGCAAGCGGCGCTGGAGACGGTTTATCTCCACCGGCGAGAGCCGGGAAAGCGACTTGCGGGAATCCGCGAGCGAGCGCGTGAGCGCGGCGTAATCCTCGCCGCGGTCGAACAGGCCACAGAAAAACTCGTCCTGAGCGGAATCGCGGCTATCGGTGTCGATCAGGTGCGCAGTGCCGCTGGCCTCAACGATGGCATCGGCCAACTCCAGCAGAGCCTGCTCGCGTGCCATGTTATGCGGCAACAGGTACACGCCATCTCGCAGTACGGCGCAACCCATTCCCTTCAGCGCACGCCAGAAGCGCATGCGCGCAGTGGCGTTCTCCGTCGGCAAAGTGAGAATCAGGAGGCACCATTTCCGCGCAGGACTCATGTTATATATGCTACACATCAGTATTTAGTTCTACAACGCCGTGCATACGACCCTTATTGATCCGCAAACACGCGAAACTGCGGACGGTGTGTCACCCGCTGTCGGAATCAATCCCGTCAGCTTTGTTAAAATACATTGATTATATTTTTATATAGTTGATATATTAAATTTTATCTTGCCCACATTGCCAAGAGCGGGTGACATGCCTAACGTGCATCCGCCCTCCCGCAACTTCCGCAACGCCACCATGAACATTCCACGCATGCAGGTGCTGACGCTCGGCGTCCGCGACCTCAAGATTTCCACTGTTTTCTACACCGCCGTTTTCGGCACGCAGCGCAGCGGCGACCACGAGGGCGTCGCCTTCTTCACCCTGCCCGGCGTGTGGCTGACGCTGTATCCGCTGGACAAGCTGGGCGAAGACATCGACGCGAAGTTACCACTGCCGGCGCGCGGCTTCAGCGGCTTTTCGATCGGCCACAACGTCGCCCGCCGCGAGGATGTAGACGCCGTGTTCGCGCACGCGCAGGCGGCCGGCGCCCGCATCGCCAAGGCGCCGCACGACACGTTCTGGGGCGGCTACAGCGGCTACTTCGCGGATCCTGACGGCTATTACTGGGAAGTGGCTTGGGGGCCGATGTTCGATTTCGCCAGGGACGGCGCGCTGCGCTTCAAGTAGCCTGCCGCGCAGTTTCGGGCTTGGCCGCCGCCTTGGCCTGATTCGCCACCGCCTCGGCGGCTTTCTTCGCCGCTTCGGGATCTCCCAGGTAACGGAAGCTTTTCACGCGCAGATCGTCGTGCAGCTCGAACAGCAGCGGGATGCCGGTGGGGATGTTCAGCTCGACGATCTCGTTGTCCGGCACATGGTTGAGATATTTGTAGAGCGCGCGCAGCGAGTTGCCGTGCGCCGTGACCAGCACGGTCTGGCCGCTCTTGAGACGCGGCGCGAGGGCGTCGTGCCAGTAGGGCAGCACGCGCTCCAGCGTGGATTTGAGCGACTCGGTGGCCGGCAGCACGCTGGGGTCCAGCCGCGTGTAGCGGCGGTCGAACTTGGGATGGCCGCCGTCGTGCTCGTCCATCGGCGGCGGCGGAATGTCGTAGGAGCGGCGCCAGATCTTGACCTGCGCCTCGCCGTACTTGGCGGTGGTCTCGGCCTTGTCCAGCCCCTGCAGCGCACCGTAGTGGCGCTCGTTGAGGCGCCAGGTCTTGAACACCGGCAGCCACATCTGATCCATCTCGTCGAGCGCGGCGTAGAGCGTGTTGATCGCGCGGCGCAGCACCGAGGTGTAGGCGACATTGAACATCAGCCCTTCCTCGCGCATCAGCTTGCCCGCGGCGCGCGCCTCGCGGCGGCCCTGTTCGGTGAGGTCCACGTCCACCCAGCCGGTGAAGCGGTTGTCGAGATTCCACTGGCTTTGGCCGTGGCGCAGCAGTACTAGTTTGCGGCTCATGTTTCCACTCCCTTCGTCCCGCTCTCAGAACAAGGCGTTCTGCGGCAGGTTCTTGAAATAGTCCAGCGCCTGCGGGTTGGCCAGCGCGTCGGTGTTCTTCACCGGCCGGCCGTGCAGCAGGTCGCGTACCGCGATCTCGGTGATCTTGCCGCTGATGGTGCGCGGCACTTCCGGGCAAGGCAAGACCTTGGACGGCACATGCCGCGGCGTCAGTTCAGCGCGGATCGCGGCGCGAATTCTATCCGCAAGCAGGTCTGACCACGAGAGCCCTTCGCGCAGGCGCACGAACAGGATCACGCGGTCATCGTTGTCGTGGCGGTGGCCGACGACGACGGATTCCAGCACCTCCGGCAGCGCATCCACCACGCGATAGATCTCGGCGGTGCCGATGCGCACGCCGCCGGGATTGAGCGTGGCGTCGGAGCGGCCGCTGATGCGCAGGCCGCCGTGCGCTGTGATCTCACAGTAGTCGCCGTGATGCCAGACGCCGGGGAAGCGCTCGAAATACGCGGCGTGATAGCGCTTGCCTTCCGGGTCGTTCCAGAAACCCACCGGCATCGACGGAAATGGTTTCGTGCAGACCAGCTCGCCCGGCGCGCCGCGCAGCGGTTGGCCGGCCTCGTCGAACACGTCCACCGCCATGCCCAGGCCCGGCCCCTGCAGCTCACCGCGATAGACCGGCGACCAGGGATTGCCCAGCGCGAAGCAGGAGACGATGTCGGTGCCGCCGGAAATCGAGGCCAGGTGCAGATCGCGCTTGATTGCCGTGTAAATGAAGTCGAACTGCTCCGGCGCCAGCGGCGAGCCGGTGGAGAGCAGCACGCGCAGCGCGTCCAGTTTGTTCCGCTCCACCGGACGATAGCCCGCCTTGTCCAACGCGGAGAGATACTTCGGACTGGTGCCGAAATGCGTCACACCCTCGCGCTCGACGATCTGCCACAGCGCATCCGTACCCGGATGCAGCGGCGAGCCATCGTAGAGCACCAGCGTCGCGCCGGTGGTCAAGCCGGAGACCATCCAGTTCCACATCATCCAGCCGCAGGTGGTGAAGAAGAACATCACGTCGCCGGTGGTCAGGTCGGTGTGCAGCGTCAATTCCTTGAGATGCTGCAGCAGCGTGCCGCCAGCCCCGTGCACGATGCACTTGGGCTGGCCGGTGGTGCCGGAGGAGTAGAGGATGTACAGCGGCGCATCGAAGGGCATGGGCGTGAAGCGCAGCGCTGCGCCCTTGATGCCGTATGCGGGCATCAGCACCGCATCCGGCAGCGGCGCGAGATCCGGCGCGTCGTGCAGGAAAGGCACGATCACCAGGCGCTTGAGCTGCGGCAGCGCTGCACGCACGCGAGCGATACGCGCGCGCGTATCCACCGGCTTGCCCGCATAGGTGTAGCCGTCGCAGGCGAACAAGACTTTCGGCGCAATCTGGCCGAAGCGGTCGAGCACGCCGGCTTCGCCAAAATCGGGCGAGCAGGATGACCACACCGCGCCGAGGCTGGCCGTTGCCAGCATCGCCACCACCGTCTCCAGTGTGTTGGGCATAAAGCCGGCGACACGATCGCCCGGCCCCACGCCGTCGGCCGCCAGCGCGGCAGCGATCTCCGCCACCTGCGTGCGCAGCGCCGCATAACTCAGGACACGGCGACGGCCGCGCTCGTCGCAGGCGATCAGCGCCGGTCGGCTATCGTGGAAGCGCAGCAGGTTCTCGGCGAAGTTGATCTGCGCGCCCTCGAACCAGCGCGCGCCGGGCATGGCGCCGCCATTCGCCAGCACGTGATCGGCGTCGCGCTGCGCGCACACGTCGCAATAGGCCCAGACCGACTCCCAGAACGCCGCCGGCTGCGCCACCGACCAGCGCCACAGCGCGGCGTAGTCGCC
>JBOICL010000405.1:0-4230 GCA_050740055.1 Stenotrophobium sp. | reverse complement strand
ATATGGGCGTGGTCACCGCGCTCAACCACCGGCAAACGCGTGACATTCTTGTCCGCCATGCGATAGGACAGCTCGCGCAGGGTTTCATCCGGATAAGCCGTGATCGGCGCACTATTCATCACCGATGCCACGGTCGCACTCGCCGGCGTGTTTTCCGACAGCGCCGCATTGAGCATGTCGCGCCGCGTGGTCAGGCCGACCAGCCGGCCCGCATCATCCAGTACCGGGTACAAGCGCTGGCGATGGTGCAGGTTGCGGTTCGCGCTCTCGCCCTTGATGAACGGCCTCGCCGCCTCCGACAACAGCGCATCGGCGTGGAAGCTAATGAAATCGGTCCGCATCACTTCGCGCACGAACAGGATTTCCAGAGGATCCACAGTATATTCGCGGGTCAAATGGAATCCCTTGCGCGCGACTTTCTCGGTCAGCACGGAACGCTTCAGGATCAGGACGGAAAGGCCATAAGCGGTAGACGCAGCAATCGCCAGCGGCATGGTCGTGGACCATTCGTGCGTCAATTCCAGCGCGAAAATGACGCCGGTAAAAGGAGATCGCATCACCCCGCCCACCACCGAGGCAAGCCCCATCAACGCCCAGAAGCCGGGACTGACATGCGGGAAGACCGTGGCTTCCAGCGCACCCAGCGCGCCGCCGATCATGAACACCGGCGCCAGCACACCGCCGGAAGTGCCGGAACCGAGTGACAGCGACCAGATCAGCGTCTTAACCACGAGAATGCCGACGATCAGGTGCATGGTCGCATTGCCCTGCAGCAGGTCGCGGATCACGTCGTAGCCGACACCCAGCGCACGCGGCTCGAACAAGCCGCCGATGCCGATGATCAGGCCGCCGATCGCAGGCCACCACATCCAGTGCATCGGCAGCTTCTTGAACGTGTCCTCGGCGAAATACACCATCTCGGTCGCCATCACCGCGAGCAGGCCGCCGCCGATGCCCGCGATCACGCACAGGCCCGCAATGTCGAAGCCGATCTTGATGCCGGGGTCCGGCACCGGAAAGATCGCCGCGGAACCCACCAGCAGCCCGCGCACCAACGTCGCCACCAGCACCGCAGTGGCTACCGGCAGATAGCTGCGCGGCTTCCATTCGAACAGCAGCAGTTCCACCGCCAGCAGGATCGAGGCGAGCGGCGCGTTGAAGGTCGCGGCCATGCCTGCCGCGGCGCCGGCCACCAGCAGCGCCTTGCGCTCGTCGGCGGTGAGCTTGAGGAACTGCGCCATGACAGAACCGAACGCGCCGCCGGTCATGATGATCGGGCCTTCCGCGCCGAACGGGCCGCCGGTGCCGATGGTGACCGCCGCCGAAATCGGCTTGAGCAGGGCCACACGCGGCTGAATCTTGCTGCCCTTGCGCAGGATCGCGTCGATGGCCTCCGGCATGCCGTGGCCGCGGATCGCCTCCGAGCCGTAGCGCGCCATGAAGCCGACAATCAGGCCGCCGATCACCGGCGCGCCCAGGATCAGCAGCGGGTGATGGGCGATCGCGCCGGGCGCAACCAGTTGCGTGGACCAGCGCTGGTAGAACACCAGGTTGGTGATGATACCGATCAGATCCTGCAGCAGAATGGCCAGGAACGCGCTGACTATGCCGGCGACGACCGCCAGGGCAATGATCAAGAGGACGCGCGGACCAATCGAAAAATCGCCCAGATGCCTGGGCATTTCCGGGATTGCTTCGGATATCTTGGCCAAAAGAAAAGTTCCGGAGAATTTCGAGGCGCGGAAATTAACACAAGGCGCCCATTAATTCAGGTCGTTTCACACTTGCGACACCACCAGGATCACGCCCGCGAGTGCCAGCAGAACACCCGCAACCTGTCGCCTGCTGACGCGCTCATGCAGGAAGAAAACCGCCATCGCGAGCATGAAAACAGCCGCCAGTTCGTTGAGCACGGCGGCGATGGATGCCTGGGTATATTTGTAGCCCGCCAGCCACAGCATCATCGAGAGGTAGGAGCCCATCACCGCCCCGCCGATCACCTGCGGCCAGTGCCGGACGGCACGGTAGGCGGCGACCAGTTCGACTGTCCTTTTGCGCAAAACTGACTCGGCCAGCATGCCGGCCAATCCTCCCGCAATGCGCAGTTCCACCACCCAGAGGAAGTCGTAGCGCTCCAGCATGGGCTTGGCGATGACGATGCCCACGGCCATCAGGAACACCGACAGCGCTGCATGCGCCACGCCAACGCGTAAATCCCGCGCATCCGCCCGCGCACGGTCGCGCACATAGGTGACGAGCGTGATGCCGGCCAGCACCAGCGCCACACCGAGGAATTGCAGCGGGTGCAGCCGCTCGCCCAGAAACAGCATCGACAGCCCGATGACGAACGGCGAATACAGCGTCTGCGCCACCGCGATGCGGCTGGCGCCAATGGCGTTGAGCGCGCGGAAATAGAAGGTGTCGCCCTGCGCGATGCCGAGAAAACCGGACAGCAGGATCAGCAGCAGCGCGGGCCAGGGAAGCTGCGGCAGCTTGGGACCCTGCAATAACACGATCGTCACCCCGAACAGGATCAGGGAAAGCAGGTTCTTGAACAGGTTGAGCGCGAACGGCTCAAGACTCTCGCCGGATTTCTTGAACAGGATGACCGCGATGGCCCAGGCGAGAGCGCAACCGAGTGAGTAAAGCTCGCCTGGTCCGATGGACATGTTGTTTATGCCTTCATGCCGGCGAATGCCGGTATCCAGAAACCCATTTGCAACCGGCCGGCACCGGAATTACGCCTGCCTACTTCGGCTTCTGTGCCTTCTGGATGATGCCGGTGGTGGAATAACCGTCGTGGAAATTCATCATCAGGACCTGGCCGCCGTTTTTCGTCACCGCTTCGTAGCCCGCCACCTGCTCCGGCTGGTAATCGCCGCCCTTGACCAGCAGGTCGGGCAGCACGCGGCCGATCAGGCGCGCGGGTGTGTCCTCGCTAAACGGCACCACCCAGTCCACGCTCTTGAGCGAGGCCAGCATGCGCATGCGGTCCTCGCACTTGTTCAGCGGCCGCGACGGCCCCTTGAGGCGCTTCACCGAATCGTCACTGTTGACTGCGACGATCAGCACGTCGCCGAGCTTCTTCGCAGCCTCAAGATATTTCACGTGGCCGACATGCAGCAGGTCGAAGACACCATTGGTCATGACTACGGTTTCGCCCTGCGCACGCGCTTCGGCGACGCGCTGCAGGAGTTCGTCCTCGCCCTGCACGCCGCTGTCGTCCTCGTGCTGGTGACGGATCGCACGCTGCAGTTCAGCGGTGGAAACAGTGGCGGTGCCGAGCTTGCCGACGACGATACCCGCCGCCAGATTGGCGAGCCTGCAGGCATGGGAAAGCTCCTGCCCCGCCGCCAACGCCGCGCCCAGCGTGGCGATGACGGTATCGCCTGCACCGGTCACGTCAAACACCTCGCGTGCCTCGGTCGGCAGATGCAGCGGCGGATGACCCGGCTGGATCAGGGTCATGCCGTGCTCACTGCGCGTGATCAGGAGCGCGGACAAATCCAGTTCGGCACGCAGCTTTTCTCCCTTGGCGACGATCTCGGCGTCGTCATGGCATTTGCCCACTACTGCCTCGAATTCGGTCATGTTCGGCGTCAGCAGCGTCGCGCCGCGATACGACCGGTAATCGCTGCCCTTGGGGTCGATCAGCACTGGCTTGTTCGCGGCGCGGGCGGCGGTGATCAGTCCAGCCACGTCCACCAGCGTGCCCTTGCCGTAGTCGGAAAGAATCACCACGTCGGAATCCGACAGCGCGATCTGGTAGCGCAGCTGGTAGGCGGCGCGGTCGAAGGCACCGGCCACCGACAGCGACTCCTCAAAATCCAGGCGGATCAACTGCTGGTTGCGCGACATGATGCGCAGCTTGGTGATCGTCGGGCGGTCACCGGTCTCGACGAAATTCGCGGCGATCTGCTTCGCGCCCAGGCTCTCGACCAGCAGCCGCGCCGGCTCGTCGCGGCCGACCACGCCGAGCAGATGCGTCTTCACGCCCAGTGCCGCCGCATTGAGTGCGACGTTGGCCGCGCCGCCGGGGCGCGTCTCGTCCTTGCGGATCTGCACCACCGGCACCGGCGCCTCGGGCGAGATGCGCGACGTGGGGCCGACCCAGTAGCGGTCGAGCATCACGTCGCCCGCCACCAGCACGCGGGATTTGGAGAAGTCAGGGATGGCGGAGATCACGGTGGCTTCTCCTCATGCGAGTGCTGAGTGCTGAGTGCTGAGTGC
>JBOICL010000404.1:0-21190 GCA_050740055.1 Stenotrophobium sp. | reverse complement strand
GTTCGGCGCTCATCGCCTCGGTGATGCGAATCACCGCAGCCTTCGCGGCACTGTAGGCGCCCATCTGCGCGCCGGCCTTGAGCCCGGCGAGGCTGCCGATGTTGACGATCTTGCCGCCGCCCTGCGCCAGCATTTTTGGCGTGACCGCACGCACGATGTTGAGCAGGGTTCCGGCGTTGAGGTCCTGCATCTTCTGCCACTCCGCAGCGGAGGTGGCGTGCACTGGCGTGCCCATGACGAAACCGCCGGCGATGTTGCACAGCGCGTCGATGCGGCCAAAGCGGCTCTGGGTGGCTTCAACGGCCTTTGCGGCCGAGGCCGCATCCATCAGATCGGCGGCGAGCAGCAGCTTCTTTGCGTCCGCTTGCGGATAGGCGGCGTGCAGGAATTTTTCCTGGATGTCGAGCAGTGCCAGCGACCAGCCGGCGGTTTCGAAGGCCACCGCCACGGCCTTGCCGAGGCTGCCGGCCGCGCCGGTGAGGATGGCTGTTTTGCTGGTTGGGTTCATCGCGATCTCTACGGACGGTGTCGGGTGGGTGTCCGGCAAAGCTAACACTCTGGCGCAGCAAGAAAAGCCCTCAGACGGATAAATCTGGCATCAATCTGTTTATGAGCTTCCTCGAAATTAGTGAGTGCAACTCACCAAATATTAAAATACGCTAAGATCATATTTCATATCTGCCTAACTGTAGAAGGTTAAGGCGCTAGGGTAACAGATGAGAATTACTCACTATTAGCCATGAACGTTGACGATCAAAAAGGAGTTGCCGATGTCCGAACCCTCATCTCAGCCGGTTCTGATCGAGCGCCGCGGCGCCGTGCAGTGGATCACGATCAGCCGCGCCGACAAGCGCAACGCTCTCAACGAAGAAGTCATCTCCCTTATCGGGCGTGGTATTTCAACCGCTGCTGCGGATCCCGGTTGCAGCGCCATCGTGCTGACCGGCGCGGGGGAGAAGGCTTTCTGTGCCGGTGCGGATTTGCAGAAGAATGCGAAGGGCGGCGCCTTCGCCGTAGATTTCTCGCGGCCACGTCATTACATCGTGGACCTGTTCAAGATGATTCAGGATTGCCGGCTGCCACTGATCGCGCGCGTCAATGGGCATGTCATGGCTGGTGGTTTCGGCCTGCTCTGCGCCTGCGACATGGCGGTGGCGGCCGATGACATCCGCATTGGCACCACGGAATCGAAGATCGGCGTCACGCCGATGATGATCCTGCCCTTCATGCTGCGTGTACTGCCGCCGCGCAAGCTGCAGGAGATGTGCATCACCGGCGAGCAGTTCACGGCGCAGGATGCGCTGGACTGGGGCGTGGTCAATTACGTTGTTCCCAGTGCCGAACTCGATATCAAGCTTGACTGGCTGCTGGCGCGCATCACCAGCAAGTCGCCCACCGCCATCCGTCTCGGCAAGCAGGCTTTCAACGCCATGCGCGACATGAGCCTGCGCGAATCGCTGGAGTATGCGCAGGTGATGGTACCGGTGATGTCGAGCACCAACGATGCCAGGGAAGGCATGGCCGCCTTCCAGGAAAAACGTCCGCCGAACTTCACTGGAACCTGAACATGCGCCAACAAGTAAGAATTGGTTGTGGCGCCGGCTTCTGGGGCGACAGCGCGGAAGGGCCGAAGCAGTTGGTGGATAGCGGCGAGATCAATTACCTGGTGCTCGACTACCTGGCAGAGATCACCATGTCACTGCTTGCGCGCGCACGAGCTAAGGATCCCAACGCGGGTTACGCAACAGACTTTCCGGACGTGGTTGCGCGCCTTGCGCCGAAGCTGAAGGAACAAGGCATCAAGCTCGTCACCAACGCGGGCGGCGTCAATCCGCGGGCCTGTCAACTGGCGATACAGGAAAAGCTCAAGGCGCTGGGCATCGCGCTCAAGGTGAGCATCGTCACCGGCGACGACCTGCTGCCTCGTGCCGATGAGTTCCGCGATGTCAGGGAGATGTTCAACGGCGAAGCCATGCCGGCCAAGCTGTGGAGCATGAACGCCTACCTCGGCGCATTTCCGATTGCAAAGGCGCTGCACTACGGTGCGGATATCGTCGTCACCGGCCGTTGCGTGGATACCGCCATCGCGCTCGGCCCCCTGGTGCACGAATTCGACTGGAAAGTCGATGACTACGACAAGCTGGCCATGGGCAGTCTGGCGGGGCACATCATCGAATGCGGCGCGCAGGCCACTGGCGGCATCAGCACCGACTGGGAACTGGTTAAGGACGACTGGGATCGCATGGGCTTTCCCATCGCCGTCTGCAATCCCGATGGCGCTTTTGAAGTCACCAAGCCCAAAGGCACCGGCGGCCGTGTCGCGCCGGAAACCGTGGCCGAGCAGATCGTTTATGAAATCGGCGACCCGGGGAGTTATCTGCTGCCCGATGTCACCTGCGATTTCCGCAACGTGCAGCTCAGGCAGGTCGGCGAGAACCGCGTGAGCGTTACCGGCGCCAGGGGCCGCGCGCCGACCGATACCTACAAGGTTTCCGCCACCAGGCAGGACGGCTTCCGCGCCACCGGCACGATGATGATTGGTGGCTGCGACGCGTTGAAAAAAGCCGACGCTGTCGCCGCCGCGATTCTCAGGCGTACGCGCCGCCTGTTCGAGCAGCGCAAGCTCGCTGATTACACGCGCACCGACGTGGAAGTGCTCGGCAGCGAAGCCAACTGGGGTGCGAACAGCCGCGCGCGTGACACGCGTGAAGTGATCCTCAAACTGTCGGTGCACCATGCCGACAAGAACGCGCTGGAAATCTTCGGACGCGAATTCATCCCACCCGCAACTTCCATGGCACAAGGCATCACCGGGTTCTCCGGCGGCCGGCCTGCACCGACGCCGCTGGTGCGCCTGTTCTCGTGCCTGGTTCCGAAAAGTCTGGTGCGTGTTGAAGTAGATGGCCAGCCGTTTGCAGTGCCGTCTGCAGCCGAGAAATTTTCTGCTCCGGCTCCAATTGCCTTGGCTGCGCCGGCAGCTTCCACGTCAGGCAAGACGGTGCAAGTGCCGCTGATTGCGCTTGCCTACGGCCGCAGCGGCGACAAGGGTGACACTGCCAACATCGGCGTGCTGGCGCGCAAACCGGAGTTCGTGCCGGTACTACGCACGCAACTCACCGCGGAAGCGGTGAGGAGCTATTTTTCGCACTTTGCGAAGGGCAAGGTCGAACGCTACGAGCTTCCCGGCCTGCACGGTTTTAACTTCCTGCTGCACAACGCCCTGGGCGGTGGCGGTATGGCCTCGCTGCGCTATGACCCGCAAGGCAAGATGCTGGCGCAGATCCTGATGGATTTCATGATTGAAGTGCCGGAGAAGCTGGTGATATGAGCCGCACTGTCGCCAAGGCGGGTGTGCGTCTCGGTCGCGAGGAGCGTGTCGGGCATATCCTGCACGCGGCACGCGACGTGTTCTGCGAGAAGGGCTACGAGCAGGCGGCGGTCGCGGAAATCGCGTCGCGCATGGGCGTGGTCGAAGGCACTATCTACAAGTATTTCCCAACCAAGCGCGAACTGCTGCTGAAGGTGCTTGAGCACTGGTATGAGGAGATGTTCGGCGACTACGCTCGCCTCCTGACTGGCGTCACCGGCACGCGCGCGCGACTGCGCTTCCTGGTCTGGCGCCACTTGCGCACGGTGCGCGAGTACCCGCTGCTGTGCCGCCTGATGTTTCGCGAGGTGCGCTCGGAGCAGGACTATCACGGTTCCGGCCTGCATGGGAAGAACCGCCGCTACACCCAGTTCCTGATGGACGTGATCCGCGAAGGCGTCGAAGCCGGCGAGTTCCGGCGCGATGTGCCACTGACGCTGCTGCGCGATCTGGTTTACGGCGGAATCGAACATCACAGCTGGAATTTCATCTGCGGGCGCGGCGATCTGGACATTGATGCCGTCGCCGACCAGATCACTGCCGTGCTGTGTGCAGGCATCGCTGCGCAGGCCGAGTCCGGCAACCTGGAGCAACACACCGAGCGGCTTGGACAGATCGCCAGCCGCCTCGAAAGAACCCTCTCCCCAGCCCTCTCCCACGGAGAGAGGGATAGTCTTGCCTCTCCCCGTGGTAGAGGCCGTGCCGCAGGCACGGGTGAGGGGGCGCTACAAGCGGCCTCAACCGGAAAATCCAGACGGAAACCAAAATGGTAAATCGATCCGAAATCACGAAATGGCCCTTCCAGTCGGTGCTTGTCGCCAATCGCGGTGAGATCGCCGTTCGCGTGCTGCGCACCGTGCAGAAGCTCGGCCTGAAAGGCATCGTCGTTTATCACGCAGCTGACCGTGACACGTTGGCGGTGAAGATGGCTGATGAGGCTATCGAGATCGGCGGCGCCGCGCCAAGCGCAAGTGCGGGCGACAACAAATCTTTTTCAATGACGCCCGCCGCCACGCCGGTTGCCGCCTATCTGGATGGCGCGCAGATACTCGCCGCGGCGAAAACCAGCGGCGCGGGCGCGATTCATCCGGGCTATGGGTTTCTTTCGGAGAATGCGGGCTTCGCCACGGCGGTTGAGGCGGCCGGATTGGTGTTCATCGGCCCCAAGCCGGAGCAGATCACGCTGATGGGCGACAAGGTACGGGCGCGCAACTTCGTCGAGAAAGGCGGCTTTCCGGTCGCGCCCAGCGCCATCGAGGATGACGATCCCAAAACCTTCAATGAGCGTGCGCGCAAGGTCGGCGCGCCGTTGCTGATCAAGCCTTCCGCCGGCGGCGGCGGCAAGGGCATGCGCATCGTGCGCGACCTTGCTGTGCTCGATGCCGAGATTGAACGTGCCCGCAGCGAAGGACAGCGCTACTTCGGCGATGGGCGTCTCTATGCGGAGCGCTATATAGAAAGTCCACGCCACATCGAGGTGCAGGTGCTCGGCGATGCGTACGGCAACGTCGTGCACGTGTTCGAGCGCGAATGTTCGGTGCAGCGGCGCTTTCAGAAAATCGTCGAGGAAACGCCCTCTCCGGCACTCGACGCCAAGCTGCGCGAGAAGATTTGCGAGACCGCGGCGGGCATCGCCCGCTCGGCCGGCTACCGCGGTGCAGGTACCGTGGAATTCATATTTGGCCAAGGCGGCGAGTTCTATTTCCTCGAGATGAATACGCGCCTGCAGGTAGAGCATCCGGTCACCGAGGAAATTACCGGAAAGGATCTCGTGCATGAGCAGTTGCGCATCGCCGCCGGAGAAAAGCTGGGCTATGCGCAGAAGGATGTGAAATCGCAGGGGCACGCCATCGAATTCCGTATCTATGCCGAAGACCCGGGCCGTGGCTACACGCCGACCACCGGCCCTGTGCTGACGTTGCATCCGCCACAAGGCGAAGGCGTGCGCTGGGACAGCGGCATCCTGCAGGGTGGCGAAGTCACCGCTGCCTTCGACCCGATGATCGCCAAGCTGATCGTGCGTGGTCGCGACCGCAGTGACGCCATCGCGCGTGCCGACAAGGCGCTGAAGGAAACAGTATTGCTCGGCTGCAAGACCAATACTGCCTTCCTGCGGCGCCTGATCCAGCATCCGGCGTTTGTCGCCGGCGATGTGCACACCGGCTTCCTCGACGCCAATCCGCAGATTGCCGCCGACCCGGAGATGCCCACCACGACGCTGCACGCGCTGCTCTCAGCAGCAAGTCTGAGCACACGCCCGATGCGCGATGTCGCTGACGCGGTTCCCGATATGTACGCCGCAATAGGCGGTCGGAGAAATTAATATGCACCACGCCTTTAAATTGGGCGATACCGAGCACAATCTTGAGATTTCGCGCAGCGCCGACGGCTATCGTCTGCACATCGCCGACCAAATCGTTCCCTTCGATCTCAAGGCCGACGCTGATGGCCGCGCATGGCTGACTCTGGATGGCGTGCATCACGAAGTCGTGATCGCCACGCGCGGTGATGATGTCTTCGTGCATTTCGACGGCGAAGCCTATCAGTTGCGCTACGAGCATCCGCTGAAGCGCCTCGCCGAAGCCGGCCAGGGGGCCGCAGAAGACAACGTGCTGGCGCCGATGCCCGGCAGCATCGTCAGCGTGCAGGTCAAGGCTGGTGACGCCGTCGTCAAGGGCCAGACCCTGCTGGTGATGGAGAGCATGAAGATGGAAACCACCATCGCTGCGCCGCGCGATGGCGTGATTGCGGCCGTGACTTACGACAAGGGTCAGACCTTTGACCGCGATGCGCTGTTGCTCAGTTTGGAACCCCAGAGCAAAGGGGCGAAGGCATGAATAACTTCAAATCAACTTTGAAACTGATTGTGAACATGCCTCCCAGCGTTCCTTCCCGCACCCACGCTCGCTACGCTCACGGCACCGTGTCAGGAGCGCAGTCATGAAAAGAATTGAATCCAAGATCAATACCTCGTCTGCCGAGTTCCAAGCCAACGCCGCGCACAACCGCAAGGTCATCGAGGAGTTCCGCGAGTTGCAGCGCAAGGTGCGCGATGTGCGCCCGCAGCGCGATATCGACCGCCTGCGTTCGCAGAACAAGCTACTGGTGCGTGAACGCCTCAAGCAGCTGCTCGATCCAGGCACGCCCTTCCTCGAATTCTCCTCGCTGGCAGCCAATGACGCCTATGACGGCGAAGTGCCTGGCGCCGGCTGCGTCACCGGCATCGGCATCGTCTCGGGCCGCGAAGTCGTCATCAACGCCGGCGATGCCAGCGTCAAGGGCGGCGCCTGGTATCCGCTCACGGTGAAGAAGACGGTGCGCGCGATGGACATCGCGATCGAGAATCGCCTGCCGGTGGTGCATCTCTGCGACTCCGCCGGCGGCTTTCTGCCGCTGCAGGCGGAACTGTTCGCAGACAAGTATTACGCCGGCCGCATCTTCCGCAATCAGTGCATCCTGTCGAAGATGGGTGTGCAGCAGGTGGCGGTGGTGCTGGGCCACTGCACCGCGGGTGGCGCCTACGTGCCGGGGCTGTCTGACTACAACGTGATCGTGCGCGGCACCGGCGCAATCTTTCTCGCCGGCCCGCCGCTGGTAAAGGCGGCAACGGGCGAGGAAAACACGGTGGACGACCTCGGCGGCTGCGACATGCACACCAGCGTCTCCGGCGTTGCCGACTATCCGGCGTCAAGCGAGGAGGAGGCGATTGCGATTGCGCGTGACATCGTTGCGCAGTTCAGGCGTCCGCAGAAAACGCAGATCGAATGGCAGGAACCGGAAGCGCCGTTCTACGATCCGTCCGAGCTGTACGGCGTGATCCCGCGCGACATCAAGCAGCAGTTCGACATCCGCGAAGTGATCGCGCGTCTGGTGGATGGTTCGCGCTTCCACGAGTACCAGCCCAACTACGGCAAGACCCTGATCTGCGGCTACGCGCACCTGTGGGGTTACAAGATCGGCATCCTCGGCAACAACGGCGTGCTGTTCAACGACAGCGCGCTCAAGGGCACGCACTTCATTGAACTCTGCAACCAGAACAAGACGCCCTTGTTATTCCTGCAGAACATCACCGGCTTCATGGTCGGCCTCGAATACGAGCGCCGCGGCATCACCAAGGATGGCGCCAAGATGATCATGGCCGTGTCGTGCAGCGAGGTGCCGAAGTTCACCGTGATGTGCAACGGCTCTTTCGGCGCCGGCAACTACGGCATGAGCGGCCGCGCCTTCGACTCGCGCTTCCTGTTCTCGTGGCCGCAGTCGCAGATTTCGGTGATGGGCGCCGAGCAGGCCGCGAACACGCTGGCTGACGTCAAAGTTCGTCAGCTCGCCAAGCAGGGCAGGAAGCTGTCGCAGGCCGATATCGACGCGATCCGCGATCCGGTGCTCGGCGAGTTCAAGCGCAAGCAGAGCGCCTACTGGAGCACGTCGGAAATATGGGACGACGGCATTCTCGATCCGGTCGATACGCGCAATGCCTTGGGCATCGCGCTGTCCGCTTCGCTGAGCGCGCCGATCGGCGATCCGCGTTACGGTATTTTCAGGATGTAGGTTACCCGGCTTGAATGAGGGCAGCGTCGATGGATGTAAATGCCACCTGACCTATAACTTGACCAATACTGGACTAATCATCCAGACATGAAGACGCAACGCAGCAGTAGGTTTGACCGCTCGCCTGAACGGACGACGCGCGCTTGCCGCTGACGGTTAGACTCGACGCGCCAAAAACGCATCAAGACGCACAAATCACGTCACCCGCTCCACCTGTCGGCGTATTCGTGCATGTTATTAAATATCGTTCAAAAATATATTTAATCAATATATACACACATAAACATCAGCGATTTCAGCAAGAGCGGGTGAGCCAAAAATGCCAGCGATGACCTATACCCTCAAGCCCGTCACGATCCCGCTGCGCAGCCGCATCATCCTCTGGCTGCTGCGCAAGTTGCTCAGGCCCTGGCTGGCCTGGGTGATGCGCGGGCCGCTGGAGCGGATCGTGCGCGCGCAGCTGCTGACGGCTTCGCGCGTGTGCCGCAACACTTGCGGCTTGCCGCTGGAGTATCGAGTGGTGGGCGGCACGCAGGGTGCCGCGGTTCCGGGTTATGTGCTGGGCAATCTCGCTGACACGCAAAAGCCTGCGATTCTTTATCTGCACGGCGGCGCCTTCCTGTTGCCTGCCGCGCCCGATGTGCATGTGCGCATGCTGGCGAAGATATGTCACGCGCTGGGTGCGGCCGGATTCATGCCTGATTACCGTCTGGCGCCGGGCAACAAGTTTCCCGCCTCGCTGGACGATTGCGAACGTGCGTATCGTGCGCTGCTGGATCTGGGCTTTTCTCCGTCACGCATTGCGATCGCAGGCGAGTCGGCCGGCGGCAACCTGACGCTCTGACTGTTGCAGCGCATCCGCAAACACTGCTGGCCGATGCCCGCCTGTGCAGTGCCGATCTCTCCCGCCACCGAGATGGCTCGCCTGCACGGGCTGCCGTCGCGGACCTCGAGGATGAAGCGGGACTCACTTCTGCCGATCTCCGTGATGTACCGCGTGCATGAGCTCTACGTTGGCGATTGGGATGCTGCCGATCCAGAACTGTCGCCGCTCTATGCCGACCTGACAGGCTTCCCGCCGCTGTACCTGATCGCCAGCGACAACGAGATCCTGCTGGACGATACCGTGCTGTTCGCGCAGCGCGCACGCGAGGCGGGCATCGAAACCAAAATGGACATCTGGCCCCTGCTGCCGCACGCATTTCCGCTGTTCGAGCAGTTGTTTCCGGAAGTGAAGCTGGCGCGTGAGGATATCGTGGCATTTATCAGGCAGCATCTGCTGGAGCGGGCCTTGCACGCGGCAGCCTGATTTGCGTTGCTGGCGTTATGACCGCACAGCATCAAGGAGAAAATCATGAGCGCATCGAAATACACCGAAACCTATCGCCGCTCCCTTGCCGATCCCGAAGGCTTCTGGGCCGAGCAGGCCGAAACGCTGCATTGGGACAGGCGTTGGGACAAGGCGCTGGATGATTCGAATGCGCCGCTGCATCGCTGGTACGCCGGCGGCCAGATCAACACCTGCTACAACGCCCTCGATCGCCATGTCGAGCGTGGCCGCGCGGAGCAGGTGGCGCTGATCTACGACAGCCCTGTCACAGGCACCGTGCGCCGCTATACCTACCGCGAACTCCGCGACCAGGTGGCGCTGTTCGCTGGCGCGTTGGTGGCGCAGGGCGTGAAGCACGGCGACCGCGTGGTGATCTACATGCCGATGGTGCCGGAAGCCGCCATCCCCATGCTCGCGTGCGCGCGCATCGGCGCGGTGCACTCGGTGGTGTTCGGCGGCTTCGCCGCGCCGGAACTGGCCAAGCGCATCGATGCCGCCGAGCCGGTGCTGGTGGTGTCGGCGTCCTGCGGCGTTGAGCCAGGGCGGGTGGTGGAGTACAAGCCGTTGCTCGACCAAGCACTGGAACTCGCGGCGCACAAGGTCGGCCGCTGCATCATCCTCCAGCGCGCGCAAAGCAAGGCTACGCTGAAAGCGGGCCGTGATCTCGACTGGAACGATGCGGTCGCAAACGCGAAACCCGCCGCCTGCGTGCCGGTCGCCGCCACCGATCCGCTCTACGTGCTCTACACCTCCGGCACCACCGGCAAGCCCAAGGGCGTCGTGCGCGACCACGGTGGCCACGCGGTCGCGCTCACGGACTCGATGCACGCGGGGTTCGGCCTGCAGCCGGGCGACGGGGTCTGGGCGGCCTCGGACGTCGGCAGGGGGGTCGGCCACTCCTACCCCGTTTACGGCCCGCTGCTGCAGGGCTGCACGACCATACTCTATGAAGGCAAGCCGGTTGGCACGCCGGACGCGGGCGCGTACTGGCGCGTGATCGCGCAGCACGGCGTCAAGGCGCTGTTCACCGCGCCGACCGCGTTCCGCGCGATCAAGAAGGAAGACCCGCGCGGTGAACTGATTGGCCAATACGACCTGTCAAAATTCCGCACGCTGTTCCTTGCCGGAGAGCGTTGTGATCCGGACACCATTCACTGGGCGCAGGACAAGCTGAAAGTGCCGGTGGTCGATCACTGGTGGCAGACGGAGTTGGGCTGGCCGGCGGTGGCGAACTGCTGCGGCATCGAACCCATGCCGGTGAAGCCCGGTTCGGCCACCGTGCCGGTGCCGGGTTTTCACATGCAGGTGCTGGACGAAGCAGGCCAGCCGGTGACGGCGAACACCATCGGCAATCTGGTGATCAAGCTGCCGTTGCCGCCGGGGACGCTGACGACGATGTGGCAGAACGAGCAGGGTTATCGCGACGGCTACCTGAAGCGCTATCCCGGCTATTACCTGACCGGCGACGCCGGCTATATCGACGAGGACGGCTACGTCTGGATCATGTCGCGCATCGACGACATCATCAACGTCGCCGGGCATCGCCTGTCCACCGGCTCGATGGAGGAGGCGTTGTCCGGACATCCCGATGTGGCGGAATGCGCGGTGATCGGCGTCGCCGACGCGATTAAGGGCCAGTTGCCGCTGGGCCTGGTGGTGCTCAAGGCCGGCGTGCAGCGCGCGCCTGGGGACATCATTGGCGAACTCGTCGCACGCGTGCGTGAGCAGATCGGCCCGGTGGCAGCGTTCCGGCAGGCGGCGGTGGTCGCACGCCTGCCCAAGACGCGCTCCGGCAAGGTGCTGCGCGCGACCATGCGCGCTATCGCCGATGGCAAGCCGTACACGGTGCCGGCGACGATTGATGATCCGAAAATACTCGACGAGATTGCGGTGGCGCTGAGAAGCATGGGTTACGCAAAGTCGTCATCGTAGGAGCGAGGCTGGATTTGTCTCTTGGCTGTGCCGTTTCTGTAAAAGCGGGCTCCATCAGTGAGACAATGCCCGCATGAGCAATACACAAAGATCGGTCTTCATCACCGGCGGTGGTTCCGGTCTCGGCTTGGCGGTCGCGCAAAGACTGAGTGGTGCGGGCTGGCGCGTGGCGATTGCCGGGCGCAGCGCCGAGCGCTTGGCCGCGGCCGCGGCGGGCCTGCGCAAGGTGGGCGGCGAGGTGCAGACTTTTGCGCTGGACGTGGCCGATGCGGCGGTGGTGACGGACGCGATCCGCGTGTTCCGGCCCGACGCGCTGGTGTGCAGCGCCGGCATGCTCGGCCAGGGAGATGTTTTCGGCGAGCTGACGCCGGAGCTGTTCGCGCAGGTGCATGCGGTCAACGTCGGTGGCACGTTCAACGCCTGCGCCGCCGCGATGCGCCTGTGGCGCGAAACCAGCGTGCAGGGCGACATCGTCAACATCTCTTCGCTGGGCGGCATCCGCGGCATGCAGAAGTTCCCCGGTTTTGCCGCTTATGCCTCGTCCAAGCACGCCGTGATCGGCCTCACCGAAGCGCTGGCGATAGATGGCAAGGCGCTAGGCATCCGCGTCAACGCCATTGCTCCCGGAACCATGCGCACGGCGATGACGCAGACACTGGGGCTGGAGCCCAAGACCACGCCTGAGGCGATCGCGCCGACGGTGGAATTCCTGCTCGACCGGTCGCGCTCAGGCCCGATTAGCGGCACGACGATGGAGATTCATTGCAATGACGACTAGAAGCCATATCCAAACCTACTGCGCTCGGCATTTTGCGCCAGGGCGGTGCTCGGACTGCTCACATACTGGCGTGTATGCTCCGCTTCCTGCGCTCCGTCCTGACGCAAACTGCCTTCGCTCGCTACGGTTTTGATATGGCTTCCCAACCTATTGTTTACCTTACGCGCCGCGAATCCTTCTCTGCCGCGCACCGCCTGTGGTCGAACGAACTCAGCGAGACCGAGAACCGCGCGCTGTTCGGGCCCTGCGCCTACGATCACGGCCATGGACACAACTACATTCTGGAGGTGACGCTGCGCGGGCCGGTCGACCCCAAGACCGGCATCCTGGTCAATCTCAAGGAGATCCGCGACGTGATCCACGAACTGGTGGTGGACGGCGTCGATCACCGCCATCTCAACCACGATGCGCCGCTGACGCGCGGCATTAACCCGACTGCTGAGAATCTGGTGGTGCTGTTCTGGACCGTGCTGCATCGCCACTACGCCGACACCTTGCACCAGGTGCGCCTGCGCGAGACCGAGAAGAACTGGGTGACCTATCGTGGCGAGCGTACCTAGCCCCTAGTTCAAACGGTTGAAGATCGCAGATATCGTTTTGCGAATACTGCACACCTGATCGCTTACCGGTAGCCCCATGTTCAGCATTTTCCGTTCTCTGCCGCTGTTTGCCCTCGTGCTGACGCTGACCGCCTGCGGCGGTTCCAGCGCGCCGGACGATTTCTCCGCCAGTTTTGCCGGCGAACCGGCGCTACAAACTTCGCAGGCCAAGCTCGACGCGGGCCTGACCTGCACGCCGTTCACGCATCCGGACAAGCCGCCGGTGCTGCTGGTGCATGGCACCTTCACGTCGGGTTTCGAGCAGTACAACTGGACCTATCTGCCGCTGCTGGCGGATCGCGGCTACGACGTGTGCGAGGTGACGTATCCCGATCGCGGCCTCGGCGACCAGCAGGTCTCCGCCGAATACGTGGTCAACGCGCTGCGCCGCATATATGCCGAGACCGGCCGCAAGGTGGCGATGATCGGCCACAGCCAGGGCGCGTCGATGCCGCGCTGGGCGCTCAAGTGGTGGCCGTCGGCACGCAACGCGGTGGATGATTTCGTGCAGCTGGCGGGGCCGAACCACGGCACTACGCAGGGGCCGCAGCTTACCGCTCTGTTGTCCACGTTCGGCCTCAGCAATCTGCCGGTGGGGCTGCTGCCGGCAGCGATCTACCAGTTCGACCCCGGCTCGAATTTCGTCAAGGCGATGAATGCGGGCAGCGAAACTTTTCCGAACATTTCCTACACCTCGATCTACTCCGGCTTCTACGACGAACTGGTCGAGCCGGTGACGCCGGTGCCAACCGCCGGGCTGGATTGGGCCAAGACCGAGCCGAACGTCGCCAACATCCTGTTGCAGGATGTCTGCGCGAACCGCTTCGTCGATCACGTCACCATCGGCCTGACCGACCAGCTCGCTTTCACCCTCGCGCTCGACGCGATCAGCCATCCCGGCCCGGCCAACGTGCAGCGGGTCATCACGGCGGCGGGCGGGCAGACCGCTTTGTGCGGTCAGTTGGACATCGTGCCCAGCCAGATCGTCGCGCCGGAAGTGGTCACCGGCCTGCTCAGCATCCTGCCGCAGGAGCCGGCGCAGGGTATTCCGAACCTGCATCTCACAAACCAGGAACCGCCGCTGATGCCCTACGCGCAACCGGCGGCGGCGACACCGTAGGGTGCGCACCGCGCACCGCGCACCGCTTCGTGCACCCGCTCCTGCATCCGGGCCGGAATAACATGTTTTAAAATATACATAAATTTTAGTTTATATCAATAAAATATAACAGTATCGCAAACGAAACAGTAGAGAGCGGGTGGCCGCGACACAGCCCGTTTCGCCGCAGCAACGGCATAATCGCAAACAATTTTAAGGACGGCGTGACAGCGCATGAGCGAACTCAACGAAAAAAGCACGGTGGTGATCGTCGGCGCGGGACAGGCGGGCGGCGAGGTGGCGATCGAGTTGCGCAAGCTCGGCTTTGCCGGGCGCGCGGTCATCGTTTGCGAGGAAGCCTTTCTGCCTTACCGCCGCCCACCGCTGTCGAAGGCCTACCTCGCGGGCACGGCCACCGAGGAGAGCCTCTACCTGATGCAGAAGCCGAACCTCGACAAGGCCAACATCGAGTTCATCGGCAACACGCAGGTCACGCGCATCGACCGCGCCGCCAAGCGCATCGAGTTCGCGGACGGCAGCGGCATGGCCTACGACAAGCTGGTGCTCGCCACCGGCGGCCGCGCGCGACCACTGAGCCTGCCTGGCGCGGACCGGCCCAACGTGTTCCCGTTGCGCCACATCATGCACGTGCAGGGCATCCGCAAATACAGCGCGCCGGGCAAGCGCGCGGTGATCATCGGCGGCGGTTTCATCGGCCTGGAAGTGGCGGCGGTGCTGTGCAAGCTGGGCCTGCACGTCACCGTGCTCGAAGGTCTGCCGCGCGTGCTGGCGCGCGTCACCGTGCCGGAGGTGTCGGCGTTCTTCGAGCGCGTGCACCGCGAGGCCGGGGTCGATCTGCGCACCAACGTCAAGATCGCGTCCTTCGAGGGCGAACCGGAAGTCACACACGTGTTGCTCGAAGACGGCACGCGCATCGCGGCAGATTTCATCGTTATCGGTATCGGCCTGATTCCCAACACCGAGCTGGCGCAGGACGCGGGCCTCGCGGTGGATAACGGCATCGTGGTGAACGAGCACACGCAAACCTCCGATCCCGACATCTACGCCGCGGGCGACTGCACCAATCATCCCAGCGCATTTTTTGGCCGCAGCATCCGCCTGGAATCGGTGCAGAACGCGATGGAGCAGGCGCGCAGCACCGCGCGCAACCTGATGGGCAAGCGCGAGCCTTACCAGATGGTGCCGTGGTTCTGGTCTGACCAATATGATCTCAAGCTGCAGATGGTTGGCATGTCCGCCGGCTTCGACCAGTTCGTGACGCGCGGCGACCTTGCGGCGGGGCGCTCGTTTGCAGTGTTCTATCTCAAGGACGGTCGCATTATTGCCGCCGACACGGTCAACCACCCGCAGGATTTCATGTTCGCCAAGAAGCTGGTGGCCCTGCGCGCTCCGGTGGACGCAGCGCAGTTGGCGGATGCTTCCGTGCCTCTCAAAACCCTCGTTCCCGCCGCGTAATTGCCATGCCAAAAATCACCTTCATCCAGCACAACGGCGAGACGCAGGTGGTCGATGCGCCCGTCGGCCAGAGCATCATGGAAGCAGCCACCGGCAGCATGGTGCGCGGCATCATCGGCGAGTGCGGCGGCTCCTGCTCCTGCGCGACCTGCCACGTTTACGTGGATGAACCCTGGTTCGGTCAGCTGGCGCCGCCGGACGAGATGGAGCAGGGCATGCTCGAAGGCGCGGTGGAACCGGGGCCGAAAAGCCGGCTGTCCTGCCAGATCAAGGTCACGCAGGAACTCGACGGGCTGGTGGCACGGATTCCTGCCGGACAGTATTGAGTCTTTGTAGGAGCCACCGGAGCACTGCTCCGCCGCTCCTACAGGTTTACTTTGTGCGCACGCGCTTGCCCGCAGCCGGCGCCAGTTCCTTCTCCATTTCCTCCAGCGCCTCGCCGGTAAAGACCGCCAGCCTCTGCAGGTGCGGGATGGCGTTGCGGCAGCCGAGGAAGCCGACCGCGACGCGATCCTTGTAGCCGACCAGGGTGATGTTGAGCGCGTAGCCGTCAAACAGGAACGACACTGGATACATCGCCTCCAGTTCCGCGCCCATCAGGTACATCGGCTCCTTCGACAGCACGACGTTCGACACCACGAAATTGAACATCGGCGGAATCTTCGGCAGCGTGCCGGTCATCTGGCCGAGGATGAACGGCGTGAGCCCGATCAGTGCGAGCTGGTTGAGCGAGGCGCGCGGCATCTCCATCAATTCCTGCTTGCTGCGCGTGGTTACGCGGCTGATCCGCGCCACGCGCTCGCGGTCGTCGGATATTTCCGTGCCGATGGGCACGACGAAGCCGGCGACGGCGTTGCCGCCCTTATCGTTCTCGCGGGCCAGGGCTACCGGCACCGAAGCGAGCAGGGATTTTTCCGGCAGCGCGTTGTGATCCAGCAGGTAGCGGCGGATGGCGCGGCCGCAGACCGCGAGCAGCACATCGTTGACGCTGGTGCCGGTGGCCTTGCCGATGGCCTTGATGCGGTTGAGATCAAGAATCTGCGTGCCGAGTCGGCGCTGCTGCGAAACCGGCACATTGAACAGGCTGCGCGGGGTGGTCAGCGCCATGCGCGTGCCGCTGTCCTGGCCGCGGGTCATCTTGTTCAGGCCCTTGACCAGATCCCGCAGGCCGCGGGCCTGTGTGGCGGCGGCGCTGGCCGGCCGTTTCAGCCGCGCCCACAGCGAGCGGTCGCGTACCGCCGATCCGTTCGAAGGCTTTTGCAACCAGGGTTCGGGGCCGAGCGTTGCGGCGGGGTCGAGCGACAGCCATTTCTGCACCATCTTCATCGCGCCCATGCCGTCGATGGCGCAGTGGTGGGCCTTGAAGTAGAACGCGAAGCGTCGGTTCTCCAGTCCCTCGATCAGGTGGCATTCCCACAGCGGGCGCGACAGATCCAGCGGGTGCGAGTGCATACGCGCCACCAACACACCCAGCTCGCGCTCGCCGCCGGGAAAAGGTAGCGCGGAGTGGCGCATGTGGTATTCCATGTCCACCGTGGTCTTTTCCCAGGCCGGGGCGATGCGCCCCATGCGCCCCTGCACCAGCCGGCAGTCGAAAGGTGCCGGCATGAACGGCGCCGAACGCAGGGTTTCCATGAGCTTGCGCACGAAATCCGGCGGCGCGTCATCCGGCAGCTTGAAGGTCATCATCGCGCCCACGTGCATGGGCGTGCGCTTGGACTCCATGCGCAGGAATGCGGCGTCGAGCGGGCTCAGGTAGGTTTTTTTCATGATTCTCCTCGGATGATCTTTTTCGTGTCCGTCGGCCTGGATGCAGCGCCGTTTTCCACGGCTTTTGTGACTGAGGCCATAAGGTGCCCGATTTCGGCAATGGCCGCCAGCAGGATACGTTCCGGTGCGCATCGCAACCTGTGAATCGCCAGACATCTCAGCCGCACTTTCGCACGAACCGCCTGTCCTGCCCTCAGCCGTTTGGCGCAGCGCGCCGCAGGCGGGCCTGTCGGAAAAATGCGCGGTGTCTTGTCGGAATATCGCCCGATCGTCCGGATTACATTTTTAGTCATCCATTCGGGTGAAGTGATGCTGAAGATGCGTCATTACGGTGCGCGGCCAAACATATAAAACCGAGGAGCAGGTGATGCTGCGTTTGCCGGGATGCGCTGCGGAAAAGCGCTGGACTGTGGGCTTGAAATTTGCCGGACTTTTCCTCGGCTGCATGATCGCCGGCCGCGCGGCCTGGGCGGGTTCCTTTGAACTGATGGACGGCACCGAAGCCAATTACCGGCTGACGCTGAATTACGGCCTGTCGGTGCGCACCAAAAATCCCGACAATGCGCTGATCAACGGCCCGGTCGATCCGCTGCAGCTTGCGCTGCTGCCGCCGGCCAGTCCGGGCCAGCCCAGTCAGATCATCGGCTTCGGCCACACCGGCTTGCCGACGACGATCAATTTCGACGACGCCGATCGCAATTTCCGCAAGGGCAGCCTGATCAACAATCGCGCCACCGCCTACGGCGAGTTCAGCCTCAAGCATGACAACTATGGCGCGGTGTTCAGCGGCTCGGCGTTTTACGACGAGGTCTATCACCGCAAAAACCGCAACGACTCGCTACCGTCCGACCAGTCCGGCGCCACCGTCAACAAGACCGGCGCAACCAACGAGTTCACCAGCGAAACCCGCCATTACGACGGCCAGCGGGCGCGGCTCCTGGAAGCCTATGTCTACGGCGACTGGGCGCTGGGCGATCAGGCGGATCTGAACATCCGTTTCGGACAGCAGCTCGTCGCCTGGGGCGAGAGCCTGTTTTTCGCGGGTATCTCCAGCGCGCAGGGGCCGGCCGACGCGACCAAGGCTTTCGTGCCGGGTTCGGAAGTGAAGGACATCCTGCTGCCGGTGAATCAGGTCGCGATGCAGCTGTCGCTCACCAACAACCTGACGCTGCTGGGCCAGTACAAGCTGGCCTACAAAGCCACCGAGATTTTCCCGGAAGGCGATTATTTTTCGCCTGCCGACGCGGTCGGTCCGGGCGCTAGCTTCGTTTACGGCTCGGTGAATCCGCTCTACCTCAGCGGCTGCCAGGGACTCGTCACCAGTGCGCTGAACACGCTGCTGCCCGGTTCCGCTGCGCTGCTGTCCGGCCTTGGCCTCAACGCCGACAGCCTGTGCAACCAGAACGGCATCGGCAAGACCATCTTCGGCGCGTCGCCGTACATCAACGCGGTGCGCGGGCCGGACATCAATCCGCCCAAGCATGGCCAGTGGGGCGCGGGACTCAAGTATCAGCTCACCTCGGAGACCAGTGTCGGCGCTTATTACCTGCGCTATCACGATACCAACCCCGCGGTGGTCCTCAACGTCGGCTATGCGCCGTTCACCAGTTCCCTGCTGGGCATCCTGCCGCTTAACCTGAGCACCGGCGCCATTTCGCAGTACGTGCCGGTGTCGTACAACGTGAAGTATTACGACGGCATCAGGATGATTGGCACCAGCTATTCGACCGTGCTGGGGCCGTTCAATATCGCGGGCGAATTCAACTATCGCGACGGTCTCGACATGCCGGTGCAGGCGCAGATCTCCGGTGTGCTCAGCCCGGTCTACACGCGCGGCAACCTAAGTCAGGCGCTGATGTCGGCGATCTACGTGACCAACCCCGGCTTCATCGCCGACAACCTCGCGGTGGTCGGCGAGGCCGGCGTGATCCACGTCAACAGCGTCAAGGCGGTGGCGCCCACGCCGGGCATCGAAACGGCCGATGGCGGCAACGTCCTGTTCTACGACAGGAACTCCTGGGGTTTCCAGATGCTCGCGATTCCCGGCAAGCACGATGTGTTTTCCGGCTGGGACATCACGACGCCCATCTCGGTCGCCGCCATCGTCAAGGGCAATCCCTCGATGGCCGGCGCATTCGGACCTCTATACGGCGAGGGCGACCGGCGCCTGGGCCTAGGCGTGACGATGAGCTACCTGTCGAACCTGGAAATCGGCGTCAGCTACAACTTCTTCTTCGGCAACCCGAACAAGACCATCGGCAACAGCACGCTGAAGGCGAATCCCTACTCCGACCGCGACTACGCCACCCTTAACATCAAGTACAACCTGTGATGGCATTCGTCTGGCCTGCACCCTAATCAATTCGGGTGAGGCTGTGCAGCGCCCCTGCATCTACGGTATATAGGAGGTATTACAAAAACTGTAGCGGGAGGGGAGACATGGAAGGTTTCGTGCGGAAACATGTGTGCATGCGCTGGACTCGCGGCGCTCAGCTTGCGGCGCTGCTGGGCGGTCTGGGCCTCGTCAGCGCTGCGTCGGCGGGGTCCTTCGAGTTCATGGACGGGACATCCGCCAGCTACAAGCTGACGCTGGGTTACGCCCTGGCGATGCGCATGAAGGATCCGGCCCAGGGCCTGATCAATGGCCCGATCGACCCCTTCCAGGACGAGGTTTTGCCGTCGTCCCCGGGCCAGCCGACCCAGGTGGTCGGGTTTACGCACACGGGCCTGCAGAACACGCTGAACTTTGACGACGGCGACCGCAATTTCAAGAAATACGGCCTGATCAACGACCGCATCAGCGCCTACGGTGAATTCAGCCTCAAGCATGACAACTACGGTGCGATCTTCAGTGGCTCGGCGTTTTACGACAATGCCTATCGCCGCAAGAACCACAATAATTCCCTGCCCTTCGGGCCCGGATCGACCGTCAACAAGACGGGCACGCCCAATGAATTCACGGAAGAAACGCGCCACTACGACGGTCAGCGCGCGCGCCTGCTCGAAGCCTATGCCTATGGCGACTGGAACATCGGTGAGCAGGGTGCGCTGGACCTGCGCCTTGGCCAGCAACTGGTGGCCTGGGGCGAGAGCCTGTTCTTCTCCGGCGTCGCGCTTGCGCAGGGGCCTGCCGATGCGAGCAAGGCCTTTGTGCCGGGCGCAGAGGTCAAGGACATCCTGCTGCCGGTGAATCAGGTCGCGGCGCGGCTCGCGGTCAACGACAAGCTGACGCTGCTGGGCCAGTACAAGCTGGCCTACAAGGCCACCGAGCTGTTCCCCGAAGGCGACTTCTTCTCCCCGGCGGACCTGATCGGGCCCGGCGCCACTTTCGGTTACGGCTCGGCGAACCCGGCAACGCTTACGCCGGGCAGCTGCGTCGGCCTGGTGCCCGACCAGCTCTGCGGGCTGGAGAGCATTCCGGCTCTTTCCGCTTTGCTTACACAAGTCGGCCTGGGAGTCCTGAAAGCGCCGCCTTACATACTCGTGACCCGCAACCCGGACATTAATCCGAGCAAGCACGGACAATACGGCCTGGGCATAAAGTACAACCTTACGCCGACTTTCAATCTAGGCCTGTTCCGACTGCGCTATCACGACACCAATCCGGCCATCGTCCTGACCACCGGCTTTGCGCCCATCGCCTATCCCGTGGCCGGCGGCCCGCCGGTCACGACCAGTATCATCAACCAGGTCGTGCCGGTGTCCTATGCGATCAAGTATTTCGACGGCATCGACATGAGTTCCCTGAGCTGGTCGACGGTCGCCGGCCCGTTCAATATCGCGGGCGAATTCAACTACCGCCAGCATATGGATACGCAGGTGCAGGCGGTGATTTCGGGCGTGCTGAGCCCGGTCTACACGCGCAGCAACATGAGCCAGGCGCTGATCTCGTCGATCTACGCGGCAAATCCCGGCTACATCGTCGATGATCTCGCCGTGGTTACCGAGGCCGGCATCATCCACGTCAACAGCGTCGAGGCGATCCAGTCTTCAGCGGGCATCATTCCGGTGGGCAATGGAGCGCAGTTGATGAACGACGCGACCTCATCGGGCATCCAGCTGCTCGCAATCGGCGGCAACCACAACGTCTTTGCCGGCTGGGATCTGAGCAATCAGCTGTCCTACGCGCAGATCATCAAGGGCAACCCGTCGATGGCGGGCGCTTTCGGCTCGCTGATCGGGCAGGGCGACAAGCGGCTGGGCCTCAGCACCGGTCTGACCTACCTGGGCAATCTGCAGATCACGCTGGGCTACAACTTCTTCTTCGGCAATCCGGACAAGCGCGTGCGCG